>JAYTZZ010000198.1:0-7755 GCA_043741595.1 Hyphomicrobiales bacterium
AACCCGGTGAGCGTGGAGGGTGCCCTTGGGTGGTCCCGTTGTCCCCGAGGTGAAGATCATAAGTGCCGGGTCGTCTGGATGCGTTTCGACCGCTTCAAAAACGTTGCCTTGGGAGGCGAGTGCGTCATGCCAACTGTCGGCGCAGCCTGATAGTCCGTCGGTGCAGATGACGGAAGTGAGTTCGGGGAGGTCGGCTTTCAGCGCGTTGACCTTCGCAAGGCCTGCGCCGTCGGTGATGATCGCCTTCGCGCCAGACGTCGCCAGCCGGTAGTGAAGTGCGTCGCTCCCGAAAAGCGCCGACAGTGGTACGGCAATGGCTCCGAGCTTGTAGGCGGCGAGGTGCCCGATAACGGTCTCCACCGACTGCGGCAGGAGCAACGCGACGCGATCGCTGCGACCGACCCCGCGGTCGCGAAGCGCGCCGGCAAGACGATCGGAGAGGCGTTTCAATTCACCGTAGGATGTACGCGTCATCGCGCCGCTTCGCTCGTACGCGATCAGCGCGACGCGCTCAGACTCTTTGGTGGCCCATCGGTCGCAGCAGACAGTGGCGATGTTGAAGCGGGGCGGGATTTGCCAGCGGAACGTCGCGACGAGGTCATCGTAGGATGTCGCCTGCGAGAGCATGGCGGCTGCTAGTGGATCTCCACCGTGACGCCGTCGGGGCGCGGCGCGCCCGGTCCGACCATGGTGACGCCGGGGCGGGGCACATACCACTCGCCGAGAACCAGCGCCCAATAGGTCTCGTATTTGCTGCCCTCGGCAATCGCCAAGGCGATGCCGATCTTGGAGACATTGGGGAGCAACAGGTTGGCGTTGTGGCCGGGCGACTTCTGCCAGGCTTCGAGGACGTCGGCGAGCGTGTCCTGGCCTGCGGCGACATTCTCCGCCGCCATGGCGGCGGTGAATCCGCCGGCGGCGAGACGCTGCGTAAAGCTGCCTTCGCCGGGAAGAACATGAGCCATCTTGTCGGCGGCGGCCATGCGCTGGGCGTGGACGGCGGCAATCCGTGTCAGGGTCCGGTCGACTGTAACGCCTGACAAGCCACGGCTTCGACGGTATTGCGAAATCAGCGCGGCTGCCTCGCCGGCGTCGACGCTTCCCTGTTTTGTCGCCAGCGGGCTTTTAAAGATCGAGCCAACCGACTCCGCAGCTGACGTGCAGGCGGAAAGCGGGGCAACCGATAGGAGTGCGATCAGGATCAGGGCTTTAGCGCGCATGGCGAATCCCGTCGGTGAAGGTCTTGCACCTAGGGTCCAATGCGTCGGAATTGTGTGATTGGCAAGGCCGGCCCTGCACTTTGCACGCGGCGGACAATCGGTTAGGTCTCGCCGATGATGACTGCAACTGTCGCCAAGCTCTTGTGGCTCGCCGGAATCGTCGGCTGGTTCGTGATCCGCTACCCGTTCCAGCGGCGCGCCGCGCGCCTCGGCGTGGCCCGTTCCACCGGAGGCACCGGCGACGGGGTCGCCCTTGCCATCGCTACGACCGGGCAGTTCGTCCTACCGCTTTTCTATGTCGTAACTGGCCAGCCAGCGTTTGCGAACTATCCCTTCTCTCCCGTTCAGGGGGGGATCGGTCTGGTCGCCCTCGTCGCGGCGCTGATCCTTTTCCGGCTTACCCACAAGCAACTTGGCCGCAACTGGTCGGTGTCGCTTGAGACTCGCACCGAGCACGTCCTCGTGACAGGCGGTCTGTACAGCTACGTCCGTCACCCAATGTACTCGTCGTTCCTCGTCTCGGCCGTCGCCCAGGTTCTGTTGCTGCCGAACTGGATTGCCGGGCCGGCAGGCATCGTCGGCGTCGGTGTCCTCTTCTTTTATCGGGTCGGTCGCGAGGAGAGCCTGATGGTCGAGACGTTTGGCGACCAATACCGGCTCTACATGCGGCGCACGGCGCGCATCGTGCCTTGGGTCTATTGATCCATAAACTGTTGTAATCCTGCGACAATCCGGCGCGAATTAAGGTTTTCCGAGTGACGGCCCTTGCCTCTAAACCGGGGGCATCTATCGTCATTCCAGCGGCACGCCGAGTTACCGGGTAAGATCCCATGATCAGGATCTGGAATAGCGCCGCTGTCATCGCGTTGGTCGCTAGCCTTGGGGCATTCTCGCAGGGGGCGCCTTCGGAGGCAGCAACCAAGGCGCCGCGCGGCAGCATCTATCTGATGCGCGGGCTCGCAAACGTATTCTTGCTCGGCCTCGACACTCTCAACGACAAGCTCCACGCGCGCGGAGTGGGGTCGATCGTTCTCAACTATGCCAGTTGGATGACGATCGCGGGCCAAATCGAGCAGCGCTACAAGACCGACAAGAATGCGCTGCCGGTCGTCCTCATGGGGCACTCGTTCGGGGCGGATTCCACGCTTCTGCTGGCCGGCGAGCTTGCCAAGCACAAGATTCCCGTCGCGCTGATCGTGAATTTCGATGCGGTCAACAGCATCAAGGTGCCGGCGAACGTTCGCCACGTCGTCAACTTCTATGAGTCGACGGGCAACGGTCTGGCGCTTGCCGGTGGCCCGGGATTCCGCGGTCGGCTCGAAAATATCGACGTTTCCAGGGTCGACGACACCATCGGCCACCTGAACATCGAGAAGAATCCACGGCTGCATTCGCGGGCAATTGCCGAGGTTTTGCGGGTGCTTGGCCGGTAGCGACGCCCAAAAGACAGTCTGCATCCTCTTCTCGTCCGGTTTTCCACTGGATGGGTTACCGGGCACCGCCATTTTCGGCTAGAATTTTGCATAATTTGACGCTGGCACGAGAGCGTGGAGGCAGTTCACATGAGGCGCGTGGCGTGGGCGGCAATTGCGGTCGCCGTGGTGTTCCTCTCGGCTTGCGGAATAGTACCTACTATCGAGGCCTCGGCGGCCTCGGACAAAGTAGCGGCGGCTAGGCCGGCGCAGGGTGGAGTCGTCATCCTGCTTCGCGGTGGGCTCAATGTCTTCTCGACCGGCATGGACGAACTCGCGGTGAAGCTTCGTGCCGTGGGCATCGACGCCAGGTCGGAGCCGCATGCCGATTGGCCAAAGCTCGCCGCAGAGGCCAGGCAGCGATACGTGAAGACGAAAAGGCCGTTCGTTCTCATCGGCCACTCATGGGGCGCACTCGCGGCCATCTTGCTTGCCTCCGAGTTGAACAAGAGCGGCACGCCGGTTGACCTGATGATCCTCTACGACACGACAGAGTCGGTCAAAATTCCCGCCAACGTCCGTCACGTGATCAACTTCAATTCATCGACGACAATCGGGCTCGGCTTGACGGTAACCGGCCTCAACGGTTTCCACGGCAAGCTCGACAACGTTGACGTTCCGGAATTCGGCCACCTAGACATGGACAACGCGGCGCCGCTGCATAAACGGTCTATCGCGGAGGTTTTGAAAGTGATCCGTCCTGGTGCCCGCACCGCGGGTCGTTAGCGAGGGCGTTCGTCCCCTCGATCGGTGCTGCGAACAGCTCTTCGAAACGTACCGTCGGCGTTGGCTAACGCACTGAGGAGACAGGTATTTCCGGAAAGCTCCAGCTTCGTGATGTGACGGTTTGCGCGGCCGATTGTGTCACGCCTGACCTCGCGGCGCGCGCACTTGAACTCTGCCTTGACCGCTGTGATTTTGCCGACGCTGTGCTCTTTTCTGACACGTCGGTTGCCGGTCGATTCCGCAGCGAGAAGATCGAGAAGCTTAGATCGATTGCCGACTACTCCGACTTTTGCCTTCGCGGCATGCCGAGGATGATCAGCACGCCCTTCGTGCTCGTCATCCAGTGGGATGGATATATCGTCGACGCCAGCGCGTGGGCGAATGCCTTCCGGAAGTACGACTACATCGGCGCCGTCGTTCACGACAAACGCGGCGCCTTCGTCGGCAACGGGGGGTTCTCCCTTCGCAGCCGCAAGCTGCTCAAGGCGTTGCCATCATTGCCGGTGTCCCGCCTCAGCGAGGATGTGCTCATCTGCCAGATATTTCGGACGACCCTCGAAACCAAATTTGGGATCCGGTTCGCTCCCGAAAAAATTGCCGAACGGTTTTCCTACGAAGATCAATACACGGGCAAAGCAACATTCGGCTTTCATGCCGCGCCAAACCTGTGGCGGCACGAGAGCGATGCGGAAGTTCTCCGAATTTGCAGACGCATGGGGGACGGTTGGCTTACGTCCTTCTTCTTCTACGGGCTGCTCCAGGAATCGCTTGGTCATGATCGTGCCGCCCTGGCCAAGTCCCTTTACAGCCTCGCCCGCCAAACACGGAGTTCGCCCGCTCTCAAGAACACCATGGCCCCATCCTTACCCCGACAACAGGTTGGTGCGATCCTTGACCTTCTCGAACAAGGGTACGCCGGCAACTGATTCTTGATGCCTTCCATGGAAAACCACGCCAAAGTGGCTCATCTGGCCCCTCCACACGCGGCGATGGCGGTTCATGCAGTTCAAGGCAACGCCAACCTCGATTCCCGATGTCATCCTCATCGCACCGCGGCGGTTCGCGGATACGCGAGGATATTTCATGGTCACCTATGAGGAAGGGGAGTTTCGACGCCTCGGGCTGCCGGATTTCGTCCAGGACAATCAGGCGCACTCGGTGAGAGCCGGCACGATCCGCGGCCTTCATTTCCAGAGGTCGCCCTACGAGCAAGGGAAGCTTGTCCGCGTGCTCAAGGGCGCCGCCTTCGACGTGGCGGTCGACATCCGCCAAGGTTCGCCAACGTTCGGCGAATGGACGGCAGTGACGCTGACCGCCCAATCCGCCGAGCAGCTCTTCGTGCCGCGCGGGTTCGCCCACGGTTACTGCACGCTCGAGGACGATACGGAAATCGCCTACAAATGCGACAGCGTCTATGTGCCCGCGGCGGACGCAGGCTTTCTGTTTTCCGATCCGACCGTCGGTGTCGAATGGCCGATGGACGCGGGAGCCGCGATTCTGTCAGACAAGGATCGCGTGCTGCCTTCCTTCACCGATCTGTTCGCAGCGCGGAGCGTCCGGTGAGTGACCACCCCGCGCAGCGGTTCATCGTCACCGGCGGTGCCGGTTTCATCGGGTCGGCAGTCGTGCGGCACCTTATCCTGAATACGCCGCACGAAGTGGTGGTGATCGACAAGCTGACATACGCCGGCAATCTCGAGTCGTTGGCGCCGGTGGCCGAGAGCAAGCGCTACCGCTTCTTCCGCGACGACATAACTGACGGATCCCGCATGCGCGAATTGTTCGCGGCCGTGAAGCCCGATGTCGTCCTCAATCTCGCGGCCGAGAGCCACGTCGACCGTTCGATCGATGGCGCAGCGGATTTCGTGCAGACCAACATCGTCGGCACCTTCACGCTTCTGGACGCCGCGCTTGCCTATTGGCAGGGACTGCCCGCGGCCCGCCGGGATCGCTTCCGTTTCCACCACGTCTCGACTGACGAGGTGTTCGGTTCGCTCGGTGTGGATGGCGCCTTCGCGGAGACTTCGCCCTACCGGCCGAACTCGCCGTATGCGGCGTCGAAGGCGGCCTCCGACCACCTTGTACGCGCGTGGCACGAGACGCACGGGCTACCGGTCGTCGTCAGCAATTGCAGCAACAATTTCGGGCCCTACCAGTTTCCTGAGAAACTGATTCCGCTGATGATCCTCAACTGCCTGGAAGGAAAAGAACTTCCGATCTACGGCAAGGGGGAGAACGTTCGCGACTGGCTCTACGTCGAAGACCATGTGCGCGCGCTTCTGCTCGTCGCGGAGAAGGGTCGCGTCGGCGAAACCTACGTCATTGGCGGCGAGGGCGGGTTGGCCAACCTTGCAGTGGTGAAAACCATCTGTGCGCTGGCCGACCGCCGTACCCCGGACGCGCGGATTGGTCCGCGGGAAGCGTTGATACGTTTTGTTGCCGACCGCCCGGGTCACGACCTCCGCTATTTCGTCGATGCGTCCAAAATCCGCGACGAACTCGGTTGGCGGCCACTGGAGACGTTTCACACGGGCATGGAGAAAACCATCGACTGGTATCTCGCCAATCGCGATTGGTGGAGTCCGCTCCGCTCCCGCGTTTATGGCGGCGAGCGATTGGGAATGGCCCAGTGATCCTCGTCCTTGGCGGTCACGGCCAGCTTGGCCAGGAACTTGTGGCTCGAGCCGGCGACGCTGGGGTTGAGCTGACGGCTGTTGGTCACGCCGAGGTCGATGTCGCCGATCCGAAGACGATTGCCCGCGCTATCGCGCGGGTCCGCCCCGCGCTCCTCGTCAATGCCGCTGCCTACAACGCCGTCGACAAGGCCGAAACCCAGCAGGCGCTTGCCCAGCGTACCAATGCACTTGGCGCCGCGGTCGTTGCGGCTGCTGCGAAACGCGCCGGGCTGCCGCTCATCCACCTCTCGACCGACTATGTTTTCGACGGGGAAAAAGTGGGCCCCTACCACGAGGAGGATCCGGTCAATCCCATTAATGTCTACGGGCGCAGCAAGGCTGCGGGCGAGGAAGGTGTGCGGAACGGCCATCCCCAACACCTCATCCTGCGTACGGCGTGGCTCTTCGGCGTCTACGGGTCGAACGTGCTCAAGAACGTGCTGCGTCTCGCGGCCGAGCGCGATGTGCTCGCGTTCGTTGCTGCCCAGCGCGGTTCGCCTACTTCGAGCGCCGATCTCGCCAAGGCGATCCTCTTCGCGGCGTCGGCGATCGAGCAGGGCGGCGTCGCGTGGGGCACCTATCACGTTGCGGGAGCCGGCGTGACCTCCCGTCATGGTCTCGCGACGGCCATCGTCGAGGCACAGGCGCGCTTCACCGGGCGTACGCCGAAGGTCGACGTCGTGGGCGTCGCTGATTTTCCGGATGCAGCTCCCCGCCCGGCTAACTCGGCGCTCGACTCGTCGAAATTTGCTGCGACGTTTGGCTTTGCGCCCGGCGACTGGAGGAGCGCCGTCGAACGCGCGGTCGCCGAACTCATGACGAAAAAGGCGCTGGCGTGAAGCGCAAGGGGATCATTCTCGCCGGTGGCGCGGGGTCGCGCCTGCATCCGCTGACGCTGGTCGTCTCCAAGCAACTGCTGCCGGTTTACGACAAGCCGATGATCTACTATCCGCTGTCGGTGCTGATGCTCGCTGGCATCCGCGACCTCCTGATCATCACCACTCCGGAAGATGCGTCGAGCTTCAAGCGCCTTTTGGGTGGCGGCGAGCAATGGGGCGTGGATATCAGCTACGCCGTCCAGCCGAAGCCGGAGGGTCTCGCACAGGCATTCGTCATCGGTGCCGATTTTCTGGCCGGCGATCCCTGCTGCCTCGTCCTCGGTGACAACGTCTTCTACGGTCACGGCGTGTCGCAGATGCTTCGCCGAGTCGGGGAGCAGGCGACCGGTGCCACAATCTTCGCCTTACGCGTCGACGATCCGCAGCGCTATGGCGTCGTCACCTTCGACGCCACGGGGAAGGCGGTGTCCGTGGAAGAAAAACCACAGCACCCGAAGTCGAGCTGGGCGGTGGTCGGTCTCTACTTCTACGACGCGACCGTCGTCGAGCGCGCAACGCGCCTGAAGCCGTCGGCGCGCGGCGAGTACGAGATCACCGACCTCAACAACACCTACCTCGCGGATGGCCTGCTTTCCGTCGAGACACTTGGTCGCGGTTTCGCCTGGTTCGATGCGGGCACGCACGCGTCCCTGCTTGAAGCCTCGGAGTTCATCAGCGTTGTGCAGCGGCGTCAGCGACAACTCATCGCCTCGCCCGAGGAGATCGCCTTCAATGCCGGCTGGATCACCGCCGAGGATCTTGTGCGCCAGGCCAATCGCATGGG
>JAYTZZ010000199.1:0-7716 GCA_043741595.1 Hyphomicrobiales bacterium
CCGCGGTCTTCCTCACCAGCGATCCGGACAGCACGCCGACCGCTCTCCTCCACTCGCTGAAGCACTTCAAGGTGCTCCACCGGAACAATGTCATCCTCACCGTCATCACCACGGGAGCGCCGAAGGTCGACCCGGACGAGCGGGTGACGATCGACTTTGTCAACCCGTCCTTCGCGCGGCTGACCTTGAAATACGGCTTTATGGAAACGCCGAACGTGCCGAAGGCGCTGGCCGCCGCCAAGAAGCTCGGTTGGAACTTCGACATCATGGCGACGTCGTTCTTCCTGTCGCGCCGTTCGATCAAAGCGGCCGTGAAATCGGCGATGCCGCATTGGCAGGACCGTGTCTACGTGATCCTGGCGCGCAACGCCGACGACGCGTCCACCTACTTCCGCATCCCCACCGAGCGTGTCGTCGAAATTGGAACGCAAGTGATGGTATAGTCGGGGGCATGCCTGAAGTCGCCGCCATCCAAGTCTCCGCATGGTTGTGAATGAGCGACCGATCAATCGCGCGCGCCGCCCGCGTCCGGACCCGCTGGACTTCATCCGCGCAAACACACGCATAATCCCGGTCCCCACCGTTCCCGAAATCCGGCTTCACACTGCCCACCAGGCGACCGGCCTTTGGCGCCTAGGCGAGCCGAACGAGGACGGATCGGACCCGCCGCCGCCGTACTGGGCTTTCCCGTGGGCCGGCGGCATGGCGCTCGCCCGCCACATCCTCGACCGACCAGAGACGGTGAGCGGTCGCCGGGTACTCGATCTCGGTGCCGGTTCGGGCCTCGTCGCCATTGCCGCGGCGATGGCCGGCGCAAGCAGTGTAATTGCCGCCGAGATCGACCGCTACGCTCTCGCCGCGCTCGATCTCAACGCCGCGGCAAACGGTGTCGCCATCGCGGTGATCGGAGACGATCTCATCGCCGGTCCGCCGCCTTCGGTGGATCTCGTCGCGGTCGGCGACCTCTTTTACGCGCGCGATCTCGCCGAGCGGGTCACCACCTTCCTCGACCGCTGTCTCGCTGCGGGAATCGACGTGCTCATCGGCGATCCGCGCCGGGCCTATCTGCCCTATGCGCGCCTTCGCCTCCTCGCCGAATATCCCGTGCCCGACGTCGGCGACGTCGAGGGTGCGGCGGTAAACCCAAGCGCCGTCTTCGCGCTGGAGCCATTGACCTAAAGCGCGGCAACCCGACTCGACCGAAGCTTACGGGAGCACGGCGTTCGAATAAGCGATCTTGTGAAAAGGCCAGGTGGCAAGCCATTGTTTGATGGTACTGAAAAGTACGGCGTACAAACCGTTGTCATAAGCAGTTTGAGTGACCCAAAAGCTGACGTCGACATCCGCGTCTTTACTCATATCGCCGCGACTGCCGGCGGGAGAAAGATAAAGACAGCCCAAGCATTCCTTTTCGTCCAGCGACATCACCGTGTAGGCAAACGAGGTGCGGCGTTCGAATTCTCGCTGGTGCCAAGCGAGGTCTATTTGGTCATCTTCAAAAGTCAGATCAGAAGTCGGCCAGTCTCCGCCGCGAGTTTTCCTGATAATTTCAACACTCGACATTACAGCTTTGTAGTCGAGCTCCGCGTCTCCGAAAGCGAGTTTCCGAATCCTGAAACTCTGCAATTCCAGATTCTCCGGAACTACGAACGACTCGGGGACTAGTGCCATATTCTTGCCAGTTCGCGCACTCGCCGCGTGCCACTCCTAGCCGCCGGCGACTGCCACCGTATCATGCAAGCTCGCCCCGACGCTGGTGGCTCTGGCGGTCGAAGTCTTGCGCGGCGGCGGCCAGCCGAAAGGGAGTCGGAAACCGACAACCGCCGCGCCGATGCCTCTCCGAATTTCACGGAGAGGCAACGCGATTGGACGCTAGTTCGTGGCCGCCGGCGCCTTCGACGCTGCCTTGAGCGTGCCAAGGGAGACCAGCGTATTGGTGTCCTGCTTGACCACGTCGAAGGTGGCATCCGTCAGGAACTTGCTCCAGTCGCCCACGGTGACCGACACGGCGACCGCTTGCTGGATTTCCTTGGCGGTTGCGCCGTTGGCGAGCGCCGCCGAAGTCTGAAGGTAGATGCAGGAACCGCAGTTGGCCTGGGCGGCCACTGCCAGCCCGATCAGCTGCTTCGTCTTGGCATCGAGCGCCGTGTTCGGATTCAGCTGGACGTTTTTGTATTCGCTCCACAGGGATGGGAGCTTCGCTTCTGGAAACAGCTCGAAGAATTTCGGCACGACGCCGAAGTGCTTCTCGATGTCCTGGAAGGTTCTGAAGTTGGTCTGCTCCGAATGAGCGGGGACCGACACCAAACCCGCAAGGGCAATGGCGCCGGCAGCGATGGAATTGCGCATGATCGAAAGCATAGTCGTGTCTCCGTGTTGGATGGGGTCTGCGGCACGATTGCCGGGCTCCGGTGGGTTTTGGTCTGGTCTTTCGGTAGTCGTACGTAAGAAGTTGGAGCGGCTAGTCAGTGTGGAGGTGCACTTCGAACGGACCTGTCGAGTGGAGCTCCACGACTGTTTCGCCGTCGGTCCACAGGTGATGCCAGGCGCCTCCGGGGAGGCTCATGAAGGCCCCGGCCGGCAGCGGCTCCGCGGTGGCGGCCTCCGCGTTTTCGCCGAATGTCATCCGGCCTTCGCCCGAGATCACCGTGATGAACTCGTCGGTCGGATGCGAGTGGGTTGGCACCTCGTAGCCGGCGGGGAACTTGAGGCGGATGCCGAACGGCCCGGTCTTGGATGGGTCGCCGTAGAGGACGGTGATCTGCGCGCCCGGCGGAAGCCCCGGGGCCGCTGCCCACTTGAACGCGTCGGGTTGGACAATGCCCGGCTTGCCGGTGGGCTCCGCCGCAAGCGCGGGTTGGCCGACGAGGAGAATCGCGGCGAATGCCGAATATATAAGTCCTGATCGAGACATGATGTGCTCCGTTTCTGATGTTGACGCTCCCGTGGAGCGAATGGCCGCGGGTCTAAGGCAGGCCAGGTGACGGGTATTGAAGCCGCGCCAAAAAGATTCCGAAAAGTTCTGAAGAGGCTATGTTCGCGCAATGTCAGTGCGGACCATCACCTTCGGACCATTTCTGCTCGATCCCGATCAGGGAACGCTCTTCCGCGGCGGGGAGTTGGTTCCCCTCGGGCAAAAAGCCGCCTTGCTCCTTGCGGCTCTTGTGACGAGCCCCGGTCAGGTGCGAACCAAGGCCGAGCTCATGGACGCAGCGTGGCCGGGCACGACGGTCGAGGAAAGCAACCTCTCGGTTCAGATCGCCTCACTCCGCAAACTCCTCGGCTCCTCGCCCGGCGGCGGCGAGTGGATCATGACCGTCTCACGCGTTGGCTACCGTTTCGTCGCGCAGGTCGTAGCGACGTCGCCCAATTCGGATTTACGCCCTGAGCTGGTCATTCCGTCGCTGGCGGTGCTGCCGTTCCAGAACATGAGCGGCGACCCAGAACAGGAGTATTTCGCCGATGGCGTCGTCGAAGACATCATCACTGCCCTCAGCCGCTTCAAATCCTTCGCGGTCATCGCCCGCAATTCGAGCTTCGTCTACAAGGGCCGAGCCGTGGACGTGCGGGACGTCGCCAGGGAACTTGGCGTTCGCTACGTGCTGGAAGGCAGCGTCCGGCGCGCGGGCAATCGGTTGCGGATCACCGCGCAGCTCATAGAGGCCACATCGGGCGCACACCTTTGGGCCGACAAATTCGATGGCAGCGTCGAAGACGTGTTCGACGTGCAGGACCGGATCACCGAGAGCACGATCGGAGTCATAGAGCCGCAGATCAGGCGCGCGGAAATCGAGCGGTCGCGGCGAAAGCACCCGGAAAATCTCGACGCCTACGATCTCTATCTGCAGGCGCTGTCGCAGATGTACAGCGCGCAAGCGGACGGCAATGCTGAGGCGTACGCGTTCGTGGAGCGGGCGATTGCTCTCGAGCCGAGCTACGGTCCGTTTCTCGCTGGCGCCATCTGGATACTCACGCGGCGCGTCGTGCTCGGTTGGCCAACGCTGACCGGCGACGACCGGGCGGCTTCGCTCGACCACGTGCGCCGCGCTCTTGCTGTGGCCGACGGCGACGCGGCAGTGCTGGCGCAATGCGGCGCTACGCTGCTGGGTATCGGCCGGGAGTATCAGCGCGGCATGCAGATTATCGCCAACGCCGTCGAGACCAATCCGAACAATCTGCTAGTGCTGACCGCCGCCTCTATTGCGGAGCTTCACTGCGGCAGCCTGGAGAAATCGTTCGCTCACAGCCAGCGCGCCATTCTGATGAGCCCGGGCGCGCCCACGTCGTACCTCGCCATGACCGCGATAGCTCATGCGCACATGGCGCTCGCCCAATACGAGGAGGCATTGAAGGAGGCGGAGCGTTCGCTGGCGGTCAATCCCAACTATCAGCCGACCTACTGGATGCTGATCGCCGCGAACGCACAGCTCAGCCGCATGGACGAGGCGCAGCGCTGGGTGGCGAAATTCCGGGGGCTTGCTCCCGGTGTCACCATCGCCAGCATCAAGGCCGGGCAGCCGGCATACGACCCCTCGCGCATGGCGGCGATCTTGGAAGGGCTGCGGCTTGCGGGATTGGAGGAGGGTTAGCCAAGCGCGGTGGTCCGTCTCGCGCCTCCCGCCACTTGCGCTCTCAAGGAATCACTTGCTTAGTTGCGCGAGCAACTGCAAGGGATCGCGCAGGCGAAGCTGGGGGGATTCGGTATGACGGCCGACCGCGTCGAGCGCAGGCTGGCAGCGATCCTTGCGGCTGATGTCGCTGGATACAGCCGCCTCATGGGCGCCGACGAGGAAAGTACGCTTGCACGGCTGACCGCGCACCGGCGGGAGCTCTTCGATCCCACAATTGCCAAACATCGCGGCCGCATCGTCAAGACCACCGGCGATGGATTGCTCGCCGAGTTTGCCAGCGTTGTCGATGCCGTACGCTGCGCCGCCGAGGTTCAGGCTGGCATGGCGGAGCGTAACGCCGCCGTCACCCCGCGCATCGACTTCCGCATCGGCATCAACGTCGGCGACATCGTCATGCAGGACGACGATATCTTCGGCGACGGCGTCAACATCGCTGCACGTCTGGAAGGCATCGCCGACCCCGGCGGTATCTGCGTCTCGCAACGCGTGCAGGAAGACGCCGCCGGGAAGACTGGCATGACCTTCGAGGACATGGGCGAGCAGGCCCTGAAGAACATCGCGCGGCCGGTCCGTGCCTATCGCGTCCAGGTCGAGGGTGTCGCGACCGAAGCCGCGCGACCGCAGTCCGCCAAAGAACATCTGACGCTACCAGACAGGCCTTCAATTGCCGTCCTGCCTTTCCAGAACATGAGTGGCGATGCCGAGCAGGAATACTTCGCCGACGGTATAGTCGAGGACATCATTACTGCGCTCTCGCGCTTCCGCTCCTTCGCCGTCGTCGCCCGCAATTCGAGCTTCGTGTACAAGGGCCGCGCCGTCGACGTGCGTCAGGCGGCGAAGGAACTCGGCGTCCGCTACGTGCTCGAAGGCAGCGTGCGCCGCGCCGGCGAGCGCCTGCGCATCACCGCCCAATTGGTCGATGGCACCTCCGGTGCGCACATTTGGGCGGACAGGTTCGACGGTGCCGTGAAGGACGTGTTTGATGTGCAGGATCGGATCACCGAAAGCGTGGTCGGCGTGGTCGAACCCCATGTTCGCCAGGCGGAAATCGAAAGGGCGCGCCGCAAGCACCCGGGAAATCTCGACGCCTACGATTTCTATCTGCGGGCGTTGCCCAACATCTATTCTGGACGGCCCGAAGACAATGCCGAGGCGATTGCCCAGATGATGCAGGCGGTCGCGCTTGAGCCAAACTACGCTCCGTTTCTGGCCGGCGCCGCCTGGGCGCTGGATGACCGCGTCGGCATGGGCTGGCCCGCGGTGACGGGCGACGACCGGACCACCTGCCTCGACCTTGTGCGCCGTGCGCTTGTTAACGCGCAAGGGGATTCCGCCGTGCTTGCACAATGCGGCTACACCTTGATCGCCAGTGGGCGGGACTATGACCGCGGCATGCTGACCGTCTCCAACGCGGTTGAGGCGAACCCGAACAGCCAGTTCGTGCTAATCGTTGCGGCTATCGGCAAGCTTCATTGCGGGGACCTGGCGGAATCGATCGCGCATAGCCGGCGCGCGCTCCTCATGAGCCCGGGCGACCCCTCGGCGCACCTCGCGATAACCGCGATCGCCCACGCCAACATGGCGCTCGGCAACTACGAGGAAGCTCTGAAAGAGGCCGAACGGTCGTTTGCCGTCAACGAGAGTTTCAGCCCAACGTACTGGATGCTGATCTCCGCGAACGCGCAGCTCGGACGGATCGACGAAGCGCGGCGATGGCTCGCGAAGTTCCGGGCGCTTACGCCCGGCGTCACGATCGCCCGCATCCGCGAAGGTCAACCGGCCAAGGATCCGTCGCGCATGGCGTCGATCCTCGAAGGGCTGCGGATAGCGGGATTGGAGGAGGGTTAGCTCGAGCGGGCGAGCGGCTTTATGCGGCGCCCGGCGATGACGACGAGACTCCGAACGGCCGGGGCCTCAGCTCAGCGGCGCGGCACCGTCGAAAGCGACTGCGAGTTGGCGACCGCGAGCAATTTCTTGTCGCGTGTCCAAAGTGATGCATCTGGAGTCAGCCGCACCGCCGCCAACAGGTGCGCATCGATGTAGCCGATGCCTCGGCCGTGAAGGCCTTCATGGTCGATGAAAGCCAGAACCTCCGGATCGCTAGCGACAGCGGTACGGGGCAGGTTTTGCAGCGCGTGGAGCACGACCCTGCGGTCGCGTAGATCGCCCATTGCAAGTTCGCCAATCACCATGGGGTGCGTCAGGACCCTGCCCCCATTGAGCAGCTCAGAGAGCGCCGCATCGCCGGCGCGTAAATGATCTACCCAGACCGACGTATCAACCAGGATCACTTTCTTGTCGGCCGCCGGCGTGAAATTGGCCGCAGCGCCTTTTCGCTCCCGCCCAATCTCGCAAGCCGCCGGGCGCTCTCCCGCTCGATAAGCGCTTTAAGCGCCTCGCGCACGAGCGCGGATTTTTCGTTGACGCCGGTGAAGGCCTGAGCCTCCGCGATGAGTTCGTCGTCGAGGGCGAGGGTCGTTCGCATGGTGGGTCTCCAAATATCTCGCCATGGAATATAGCATCATTTGATGCGTCTTTCAATGCCACCCAACTGGTCCTGGAACATTCCGCAGCCGGTCGCGATTGGATTTTAGGATCGGCGCATCCGCCGCCAGGCGCCCGGAGAAACACCGGTCGCTCGGGCGAATACTCGCGTCAGGTGGCTCTGGTCGGCGAAGCCACAGTCGAGCGCAATCGCATCCAAGGGCTCGTTGCTGCGGAGGAGCATTTCCTGGGCGGTTGACGCGCTGCCTCAACATCCAGCGATGGGGCGGCATCCCTACCGTCCGCCTGAAGGCCTTGGCGAAATGCCCCGGGGACAGGCCGCAGGCTGCAGCGAGACTAGCCAGACCAATGTCGGCATCGAGGCTCGCTAACATCATCTCCCGTGCGCGCCGCTCCTGCCACGGCGCCAGCCCTCCGCGAGGCCGCGTCGCGGCCAGATCGATCGCGCCGTAGGCCTGCGCCAGGTGGAGGCCTGCCGCGGTGACGACGTGATCCGCAAACAGCGCGTTCAGTTCGCCCGGCCGCTGAAGCGCAGGGATCAGCGACAGGGCCAGATAGCGCAAGGTCTGGTCAGATTCAC
>JAYTZZ010000200.1:0-7701 GCA_043741595.1 Hyphomicrobiales bacterium
GCTCCCGCTGGCGCGAGGACCGGCGCTAAACTAACATTGCAACCGGACCACTCGGTGGGGGCCGATCACCGCCGCGCCGAGAACGCTGTACTACTCACCGAAGAGATCGGTGCGCGTCAGGGCGACTGGCTCGATAAGGCCGGGATCGTCGGCATCGGCCTTGTTGACGCGATCGCTGACAGGAACCGCCGCGAAAAGATCATCCGGCGCGGGTTTCAGCAGCGCGTTCGCTTCGTCCGCGTCAGCGGTCAGCCAGCGCTCGAAATTCTCGGGGGCGATGACGACCGGCATGCGGGCGTGGATGGGCGCGACAGTGGCGTTCGCCGATGTGGTGATGATGCAGGCGGAATCGATCTCGCCGCCGTCGCGATCGGACCACGTCTCCCACAGGCCAGCGAAGGCGATCGGTCCTCCCCCCTCCGGCTTGACCCAGAACGGCTGCTTCGATTTGCCCTGCGCCGCCATTCGTAGAAGCCGGACGCGGGCACCAGACAGCGGCGGTACTTCATGGCGGCGCTGAACGCCGGCTTGTCGAGGATGCCTTCCGTCCGGGCATTGATGAGCAGCGAGAACCGCTTCGGATCCTCCACCCACGACGGCACAAGGCCCCATCGTGCGAGCGCAAAGCGGCGGGCGTGATGCTCTTCGCGCACGATCGCGATCGGCTGGGTCGGCGCGATGTTGTAGCGCGGCGGAAACGGCTCGGCGTCGAGGTAGCCGAATAGCGCAGCGACCTCTTCCGGCGCATCGGTCAATGCAAAGCGTCCACACATGGCCTGTCTTCGGTTTCGGCTCTTCTGCCGCCGGAGGTTAGCAGATACGTTCGCCGGCGATGACGATCAACCGCCCTCGCCTCGGTGTCAGCGTGCTCGTCCGCCATGACGGGCGCGCGCTGCTCGTCAAGCGCGGGCGGGAGCCATTCAAGGGATTCTGGAGCCTGCCCGGCGGGCATGTGGAGGGCGGCGAGACGTTGGCCGAGGCGGCGGCGCGGGAGGTACGGGAGGAGACCGGGGTGGAAGTCGGTGGCCTGAGGCAGATCGATTTCGCCGAGATCATCCAGCGGGACGCCGACGGTGGCATCGCAGACCACATTGTGCTTGTGGTGTTCGGCGGGGCGTATCGATCCGGCGCCGCAGCGGGCGGGGATGATGCCGCGGACGCACGGTGGGTGGAGCCTTCGGAATTCTCGGACCTGCAAATGACCGAAGACGCGAGACGGGTGATCGCAAACCACACCGACGAAGGATGGAACGCCGATGCGTAGGTTCGGCGTCGCGATGGCGATTGTGTTTGCCTTTGCAGTAGTGCCGGCCCACGCGGCGATCGTTTCGGCACAGGCGACGACGCCGGATGTGGCCCCGCCGCCGCCCTACGAGGACCAGATGCTCCGCCTGTCGGAGATACTCGGCGCCGTCCACTACCTCGGCCATCTCTGCAAGACCGACGACGGCGACGTCTGGCGCGTGCAGATGGAGAAGTTGATCGAGACCGAGGCGCCGGACGAATCGCGCCGGGCGCGTCTGGTGGACCGGTTCAACCGCGGTTACGAAAGCTATCGCTCGGTCTATCTCGCCTGCACGCCGGCAGCCTCCGAAGCGAACGAGCGCTACCTGCAGGAAGGCGCCAAAATCGCCGGAGAAATTACGGCGCGCTACGGGAAGTGATGGTTAGCGAGGGGTTCCGCCATTGGGGCGGTTTTTTAAGAGCCGGTTAACCTCTTCGTCACGATCGGGCTCCCGAAACGCCGAATCCCGTGCTACCTTCTTGCGATTAACCCTGTTACGCCGCTCGCCCCAAGGAAAACCCGAATATGACAACCACCGCGGACGAGACGGCGCGGGCTGCCGAAGACATAACCATCGCAGAGAAGAAGAGAGTGGCCCTCGCCTACCTCAGCGAGGCGTGGGACGGAGCAATCGCCGAGGGCGTCGACTCCGAGATACTCGCCCACGCGGCGCTGTTCACCGCGCTCTGCGACCTGATCGCTACCTACGGCGAAGAGCCGGTGGCGGAGCTCGCGAAGACGCTGCCGAAGCGCATACGGGCGCTGGAATTCACGGTCGACGAGCGGTCGATCCAGTAACGCCGCGGAAACTGCGCTTTTCCACGAGTTTCAACGGACGCGCGTGGTGACGCGCGGATCGATCCACTAGACTGCCGCCGAGCGACCGGGAGACGAATCGCGCGCATTTCCGCGCCCTGTCTCCGTCGACGCCGGAAAGGCAGCCTTTGCGCCACACATTTCGATGGTCGCTGGTCGGGCTGACGCTTGCGGCATTCGCGATCGTTCCTGTCTGGGGCGCGTCCAGTTCCCGCGTGGTGACCACCGAGACGATCGCCGTGTCGCCCGAGCAGGCGGCTGAGCCTCCAGTCACCGAGCCGCCGGCGGATGAGGCGGCGCCCACGGACGAAGCCGCACCTGCTGACGAGGCCACGCCTGGCGACCCAGATGCGGCTTCGCCGACCGAGCCGAAGATTCCGATGGAGATTCCGGTCGTCGAATACGACCTCACCAAGCTGCCGAAGCCGGTGGCGCGGCTGCGCGAGCAGATCATCGAGGCGGCGACCACGGGCGACCCGGAGAAGCTCAGACCGATTATCGACGCCAACGGCGAGCCACCGGTCTTCGGACCGAGCGACGTAGGTGACCCGATAGGCTATCTAAAGCTGCAATCGGGCGACGACGGCGGGCGCGAAATCCTCGCAATCCTGATCGAGGTGCTTGATGCGGGCTACGTCCACGTCGATGTCGGCACGCCCGACGAAATGTACGTCTGGCCGTACTTCGCGCGCTATCCTCTGGACAAGCTGACGCCGCCGCAGCTGGTCGAGCTGTTTAAGCTGGTCTTCGCCGGCGACTACCAGGACATGCTCACCGACGGAGTCTACAGCTATTTCACAGCAGGCATCTCCCCGGACGGCACATGGCGCTACTTCCAGTCAGGTGACTGAGTGGGCCTCACGTTCGTGGCAGCGCCTCGAGGAAGCGAACCGGCGCTCCCGCGGCCTGCGTGACCAGCGCTCCTTCCCACATGACGCGGCGTCCGCGGACAACGGTGCCGACCGGCCAACCGGTGACGGTCATTCCGGCATACGGAGTCCAGCCTGCGCGGGAGGCCATCATCGCGTCGGTGATGGTCTCGCGGCGCTTCAGGTCGACGATGGTGAAGTCGGCATCGTAGCCGACTGCGATGCGGCCCTTGCCAGCGACCTGAAACAACCGCGCCGGGCCGGCGGAGGTGAGATCGACGAAGCGCTCGATGGTGAGGCGACCGGCGGCGACGTGATCCAACATAACCGGCACAAGCGTCTGCACGCCGGGTATGCCGGATGGCGATTCCGGATAGGGCTTCGACTTCTCCTCCAGCGTGTGGGGCGCGTGATCGGAGCCAAGGATGTCGGCGGTGCCGTCGGCAAGCGCCTGCCAGAGGCGCTCGCGGTGGCGAGCCTCGCGGATCGGTGGGTTCATCTGCAGACGGGTGCCGAGACGCACATAGGCTGATGCATCCAGCGTCAGGTGTTGCGGCGTCAGCTCGACGGAGACGTTGGTCTTGTGATCGCGGATGAAGTCGATCTCTTCGGCGGACGAGACGTGGAGCAGATGGACGCGCGTGCCTGCTTCCTCGGCGATGCGGGTCAGGCGCTCGGTGGCGCGAAGGGCCGTGGTCACATCACGCCAGACGGGATGAGAGGAAGGATCGCCGGCAACGCGCTCGGCCATGCGCTCGCGAAGGCGCGGCTCGTCCTCGGCGTGAACGGAGACGCGGCGGCGTGTGTTTTTCAGGATCGTGCGCAAGCCATCGTCATCGCCAACGAGAAGATCGCCGGTGGAAGAGCCCATGAAAATCTTGATTCCGGCGGCGCCGGGAAGGCGCTCGAGCTTGGCCACGTACGCTGCATTCTGGTGGGTGCCGCCGACGAAGAATGCGAAGTCGCAGTGCATGCGGCCGGTCGCGCGAGCGACCTTGTCGGTGAGGGCCTCGGCGGTGACGGTGAGTGGGTTGGTGTTTGGCATTTCGAAGACGGCGGTGACACCACCCATGACGGCCGCTCGGGACCCAGACTCCAGATCCTCCTTGTGCTCGGCACCGGGCTCGCGGAAATGAACCTGTGTGTCGATGACGCCGGGGAGGATATGGAGGCCGGTGCAGTCGACGACCTCGCCGACGCTTGCAGGGTCGATTGCGTCGATGGCGGCAATGCGGCCATCGCGGACGGCGACGTCGCGCGGGCCAACCCCATCGTGATTGACGACAGTGCCGTTCCTGAACACGAGATCGAAGTTTTCTTTCAACGCCACCCCACCCCGCCACCTTCGGTGTCGACCCTCCCCCTCCAGGGGAGGGTGAGCTTTCTCTTGCTCCGTCAGCCGCCCCCGCTTACGTAAGCCGGATGCAGGTTGCAAGCCGGGAAGCGCCATGACCAACGGCCGAGTCGCCAAATTATCGCGCCGGGGTGTCGTCTCCGTCGGCGGGGCCGATGCAGTCAAATTCCTCAATGACCTGATCACGTCCGATGTGCCCGAAGCGGGCGGAAAAGCCGCCTATGGTGGCCTGCTCACGCCGCAGGGGAAGGTCCTCTTCGATTTCATCGTGTTCCGTGACAGTGAGCGGTTCCTGTTCGATCTGCCGAAAACAGCCGTCGCCGATTTTGTCAAACGGCTTGGGTTCTATCGCCTGCGCGCGAAGGTTGAGATCGCCGACCTCTCCCACGAGCGGATCGTCGTTGTGGCGTGGGGCAGCTCCGTCGCGCCCGTGGTCGATGGGCCACTGGCGGCGGACCCGCGTCTTGCCGACCTCGGCTTCCGCGCCATCGTACCGGCCGGCACGGACATGGCCCCGGGTTTCGAGGAAGGCGCCCTTGAAGAATACGATGCCCACCGAATCCGGCTCGGCGTGCCAGAGGGCGGCATCGACTTCATGTTCGGCGATTCGTTTCCGCATGACGCCGATATGGACCAGCTCGCCGGCGTCGACTTTACCAAGGGTTGCTACGTCGGGCAGGAAGTCGTCTCGCGCATGGAACATCGGGGCACGGCGCGGCGGCGGTTCGTGCTGGCAACAGCTGCTGGTTCCCTTCCCGCCGCCGGAACGCCTTTGATGGCGGGCGAGAAGGCGATCGGCACACTCGGCTCATCGGGTGGCACGAGGGCGCTCGCTCTGGTGCGGCTCGACCGGGTGAAGGAAGCTACGGCGAGCGGCATTCCGATCATGGCCGGCGGCGCGGCGATCACGCTTGCGCTGCCGGGATGGGCGAAGTTCGGCTGGTCTGTCACCGTTGCGGCAGAAGACTGAGCGGGATGGCGCGAGACCCGAAGACAGGTTCACGGCCCTGGCAGCGCATGCTCTCAGGCCGGCGACTCGATCTGCTCGATCCATCGCCGCTCGACGTTGAAATCGACGACATCGCCCACGGCCTCGCGCGCGTCGCGCGCTGGAACGGGCAGACGACAGGCGCCCACGCCTATTCGGTCGCGCAACATACGCTGCTGGTCGAAGGGATCGCCGGGCTCGTCTCGCCCGAGATCGGCCCGAGCGGGCGGCTCGCGGTGATGCTGCACGATGCGCCGGAATATGTGATCGGCGACCTCATCTCGCCGTTCAAGGTGCTGCTCGGTGGCGACTACCGCGCGGTAGAGGCCCGACTGCTCGCGGCTATCCACGTGCGCTTCGGCCTGCCGCCGGTGCTTACCGAAAAGCTGACGGCGAAGATCAAAGCGGCCGACCGTATCGCCGCCTATCATGAGGCGGTGCGGCTCGCGGGCTTCGGCCAGGCGGAGGCGCTCCGTTATTTCGGCCGGCCGAGCGGCGTCGACGCCAGCAAGTTCGATCTGGAGCCGTGGCCGGCTTCGGTCGCGGAACGCCGCTTCCTGAAGCGATTCGGCGCGATCGAAAAGGCCGCCGCGAAGGGCGGGTGACGCACGCGCCCGGGCGACCTACATTCGGACCCTAGCCACCAGGAATCGCCGATGCCCGCCGTTTACGTCTGCCCTTTGTCCCAGATCGCGCCGACCGTCGCATCGACCCGCGCCAGCCACCTCGTCAGCCTGATCAACGAAGCCACGCTGGTCGTTCGCCCGGATTCCATTCCCGAGACCAACCACCTGTTCCTTGGCATCAACGACATTACCGAGGCGCAGGACGGGATGGTGCTGCCGGCGGAGGAACACGTCCGGCGGCTCGTCGATTTCGCGGAAACGTGGGACCGCGAGCGGCCGATGGTGGTGCACTGCTTCGCCGGCATTAGCCGATCGACAGCCGCGGCATTCATCACGCTCTGCGTGACGCGGCCGACGCGCGACGAACGCGACATCGCGCAACGGCTTCGGCACGCGTCCCCGTTCGCCACGCCCAACACGCGGATCATCGCCATCGCCGACGCGATGCTCGGACGCAACGGACGCATGATCGAGGCGATCGCCGAAATCGGGCGTGGCGAAATGGCGATGGAGAGTATTCCGTTCGCACTCGCCCTCGAGGAGCGCCGGTGAAGCACACCCAGCGGCCGATCGAGATCGGGCTAAACGCGGCGATCGTCGCGGTCGCCGATCGGCAACCGCTGATCCTCGCCGTCAACGGCGACACCCTGCCCTTCGGTCCGTTCGATCCGCTGGCGCACCGTACCTTCGAGACGGGATTGAGAGCCTGGGTCGCTGAACAGACGGCGCTGAAACTCGGGTACGCAGAGCAGCTCTATACCTTCGGCGACCGCGGGCGGCACGCCGCGACCGGCGACGTCGGTCCGCACCTCGTCTCGGTGGGGTATCTGGCACTGACCCGCATCGATGATGAGCCTTCCGAAGCTCTGGCTCGGGCCGGAGCGAGCTGGCGCGGATGGTACGATTTCTTCCCATGGGAGGACTGGCGCGAAGGTCGACCGACGATCCTCGACGAGGCCCTCCTGCCGGCGCTCACTCGCTGGGCGCCGACCGAGGCGGGCGAGAAGCTCCACACCAAGCCCTTCGGCCGGCGAGAGCGAATCCGGCTGGCGTTCGGCGAAGGCGGCGCGCGCTGGGACGAAGAGCGGGCGCTCGACCGCTACGAGCTGCTCTACGAGGCGGGCATCGTCGCGGAAGCCGCCCGCGACGGTCGCGAGGCCGTGAGCCGCCAGGAGAAAGTCGCCTCCGGCGTCGCCATGCGCTTCGACCACCGGCGCATTCTCGCCACGGCGATTTCACGCCTGCGCGCAAAATCGAAATACCGCCCGGTCGTCTTCGAGCTGATGGCCGACGAATTCACGCTGACCGAGCTGCAACGGACCGTCGAGGCGATCTCCGGCCGCCACGTCCACAAGCAGAATTTCCGGCGGCTCGTGGAAGGGGCGGCGCTGGTGGAGCCCACCGGTGCGACAACACAGCATGGTCGCGGACGGCCGGCGGCGATGTTCCGCTTCCGCCGTGAAGTCCTGAAGGAGCGCCCTGCCCCCGGCTTCCGCCTCGGCGTCAGGGCCTGAGCGTACCGGCGGCGGCGTCTTCCATAAGGCGACGCGTGATCAGCCCGACGATGAAGAACCCGAAGTCGGGATTCTGGTAGTAGAGCTCGCGGACCTTGTCGGCGGAGATGAGCAGAAGCGAGCTGTCTTCCATCACCTTCGCCGTCGCGGTGCGACGCTTGTCGTGCGAGAACACGCCGATCTCGCCGAAGAGGCTGCCCTTGCCCATCTCAAGGTCGAGTTCGTCGAAACGAACGCGGCCGTGGGAGA
>JAYTZZ010000201.1:0-7637 GCA_043741595.1 Hyphomicrobiales bacterium
GCCGTCAGTGCGCTTCGCGCCTAGACCACTTTCCGCGGAATCAGCGGAGCGCCGAGGCCATCGTCGAGCTCGAAGTCGAGGGGAATTCCGTCGGCATCCATGCCCATGAGAGACATGCGCGGACGCTGATTGGTGGTGGTCGCCTCCCGCCAGCGATCGACAACGGCGTGAATGAAGTCGACGTCGATGGCCGCGGCGGAATCGAGACGGGTCTGACGGCCGGACTGGCTGCGCGGCAGGCGATCCTCCGCGACGTCCGAGAAGCGAAAGCGCGTCGGCAGCGGCACACCTTCGCCAAAGGCGATGCCCTCGCGGTTTCCGAGAGAGGGCAGGAACTCGACAAGGCTGGAACCAGCGTCGGGCACCGCCGAACGGATGATGTCCTGGTCGCGGTCGTTGGCGAGCCGCATGGCAAAAACCGTCGAGCACTGGGAAAGGATGGTTGGATCGAGGTCGGCCGGCCGTTGCGTGATGGCGCCGAGGAACACGCCGTACTTGCGGCCCTCCTTGGCGATGCGCGATAGCGCCTTCAGCGTCGGACCGAAGCCGAGCTTCTTGTCAGCTGGGGCGTAGCGATGCGCTTCCTCGCAGGCAACCAGCAGCGGCGCGGCGCCATCGCTCCACACGCCAAACTCGAAGGCCATGCGGCACATAACCGACACTACGGAATCGAGCACCTCGGCCGGGAAGCCGGCGAGTTGCATGACGGTGATCGGCTTACCGTCCGCGGGCAGGCGGAAGAGGTCGCCAAGGACCTGCACCATCAGATCTTCGACAAACAGGTTGTTGAACATGAAGGTGTAGCGCGAGTCGTGGCCTAGAGTTTCGACGCGAGCGATGAGCCGGTGATACTTTGTCCAGATCGAGCGGTTCTCGAGCTTGCCCATGCGTTCGTCGATGAGAGCGACGAGATCGGATATGCGGTAGGGCACCGGCGTGTCGGCCGTGTAGCCAGCGCCGGACTTGCGGAGCCTGACGCGATCGGCGCGCGACCCGGCGGCGAACTGAGCCTTGGCCATCGGGATGAGTTCCTGGAGAATCTCCACCTCCTCTTCCACACCTGGCCGGCCGCGGAAGAAGACGTCGACGATCTCCTCGAAATTGAACATCCAGAACGGCAGCAGCAGGTTCTTTGGGCTGACGACATGGGCGAGGTCGCCGAAGCACTGGCCGTACTCGTTATGCGGATCGATCAGGAAGATGCGGAGGTTCGCCTTCTTCTTCAGGATCTCGGAGAGGATGAGAGCAACCGCCGACGACTTGCCTACGCCGGTCGTGCCGACGACCGCGAAATGCTTGCGCAGCAGCTCCTCGAAATTGACGTAGGCGGGAACAGTCGGATCGAGCCGCAGACGCCCGATCTCGATGGTCTCGCCCTTCTCGATGCGATGGATGGTGGCGACGTCGCCGGTATCAAGACGCGAAACGAGGTTGCCGATCGTCGGGTATGCCGACACGCCGCGCTGGAACGAGGCATCCGCGGTCCCGTAAGCCTTGATCTCACCCATGAAGTCGATGTCGGCGACAAGGCTGCCGGCGCCGTCATCGCCCTCATCGGGCGGCGATATGTGCATCCGTACGACGACGCCGACGATCAGCGACGTATCGACCGTGACGCCGACCAACCGGCCTATGGTGACGCGGAAATCCTCGGCGCTGCCGGCCGCTTTGAACAAACGGGCGATAGCACCGGAGCCGGTGATGCCCATGATGCGCCCGAGTTCGGGCGATTGGTCGACGGGCGCAAGGGCGGGACTCGGGACATTCATGCGGAAAGGTCTTCCCTGGGTCGCGTGTGTTTCCCCGTCTCCTCGCCGATAATGCCTCGCAAACAGTAAACAGGCGGTCATTACGGCCCCTCGTTTCCTATGCAATTTACCGGGTAGTGTGGGCGGACTGCGCCCAAGGAGGGGCCGGCCTCATGGCAATTGTGACACTTTCGCTCAATCCGACCATCGATGTGACGAGCGAGACCGACAGTGTTCAGCCGACCCATAAGATCCGCACCTCCAACGAGGAGTATGAGCCGGGCGGCGGCGGGGTGAACGTGGCGCGGGTCATCATCGAACTCGAGGGAGCTGCCACCCTCATCTACCCGGCGGGCGGCTTCCCCGGCGAGATGCTCGACGAGTTGCTCGGGGCCATACCGGTGCCTCGCCGCATCGTGCCGATCGCGGGCAACACGCGTATTTCCTTTACCGTGTTCGAACGGAAAACCGGGCAAGAGTACCGTTTCACCCCGAACGGTCCGAAGCTCTCCGCCAGCGAGATCGCCGCTTGTCTCGACGCTATCCGGCTGGAACCATTCGACTATTTCATCGCCAGCGGCAGCATTCCACTAGGCGCGCCGACTGATATTCTCGCCCAGATCGCGGAAATCGTGGTCGCCAAAAATGCAAAATTCGTTCTCGATTCATCCGGCGCCGGCCTGAGCGTCACTCTCGAGCGCGGCAATGTGCATCTGGTGAAGCCGAGCCTCACCGAGCTCGAAGCGCTGGCCGGGCGCCGCCTTGACCACGAGGGAGCACGGGAAGTGGCAACCGATCTCGTCAAACGCGGCCGCGCCGACATCGTGGCGGTGACCATGGGTGCTGCGGGCGCTCTCGTCGTCACCAAGGACAAGACGCTGCGCATCGGAACACCCAAGGTCGCGGCGCGCTCGGCGCTCGGCGCCGGGGATGCATTTGTCGGCGCAATGACGCTGGCGCTTTCACAAGGCCGCGCGATCGAGGACGCTCTCATGTTCGCCACCGCCGCGGGCGCCGCAACTGCACTCACACCGCTTGCCAAAGTTTGCGCCATGCCGGACGTGATGCAAATGCATGAGCGCGTGAAACGCGAACACTCCGGCGAGCTTGGCGTGCGGGTGTGACGCAATGAGCGACCGCGAACAGATGGACTTCGACGTGGTTGTGGTGGGGGCCGGGCCTGCGGGGCTCGCTGCTGCGATCCGCCTGAAGCAACGCGCTCCTCGGCGTTCGGTGGCGGTGCTGGAGAAAGGCTCCGAGGTTGGCGCGCATATTCTTTCAGGCGCTGTGATCGACCCGATCGGTCTGGATGCACTGCTGCCCGGCTGGCGGCGGGAGGAGGACACGCCGCTGAAGACGCCGGTGACCCGCGACCGGTTCTACTGGCTGGGGGCGGCGGGCGCCTTCCGCATTCCCAACATCATCATGCCGCCGCTGATGAACAATCACGGCAACTACATCGCCTCGCTTGGCGACGTTTGCCGCTGGCTCGCCAAAAAAGCCGAGGCGCTCGGCGTCGAAATCTTCCCGGGCTTCGCCGCGACCGAGACGCTGCACGACAAGCACGGCGCAGTCGCCGGCGTTGCTACGGGCGACATGGGCGTTGCCCGCGACGGAACGCACAAGGCGACATACCAGCGCGGCGTGGAAATTCGCGCGAAATACACACTCATCGCCGAGGGCGCGCGAGGATCGCTGACCAAGCGGCTGACAGCGCGCTTCGGACTCGACCTCGGCCGCGAGCCGCAGAAGTACGGGATCGGCATCAAGGAACTGTGGCAGGTGGAGCCGCTCCGCCACAGGCGCGGGTTGGTGCAGCACACCTTCGGCTGGCCGCTCGACAACCGTACCGGAGGCGGCTCGTTCCTCTATCACCTCGACGACAACCTCGTTTCAGTCGGGTTCGTCGTCCACCTCAACTACAAGAACCCGCACCTTTCACCGTTCGAGGAGTTCCAGAGGTTCAAGAGCCACCCGGCGATCGCGCCGCTCTTCTTGGGCGGAAAGCGGCTCGCTTATGGCGCGCGGGCAATCAGCGAAGGTGGGTTCCAGTCGGTGCCGAAGCTGACGTTTCCGGGCGGCGCGCTCATTGGCTGCGCGGCGGGATTCGTCAACGTGCCGCGCATCAAGGGCAGCCACAACGCCATCCTCTCCGGCATGGCGGCGGCGGAACATGCCGCCGCGGCAATTGCCGACGGCCGCGCCCACGACGACCTTGCCGCCTATGACGAAGGCTGGCGGACATCGGCGATCGGCCGCGACCTCAGGCGGGTGCGCAATGTCAAGCCGCTGTGGTCGCGCTACGGGACGATCGGCGGCGTGATCCTCGGCGGGCTCGACATGTGGGCAAACACACTCGGCTTCTCGCCGTTCGGCACGCTCCCCCACGGCGAGGCGGACCACGCGGCGACGATGCCCGGCGTCAACGCGCCACCGGTCGCTTACGAGAAGCCCGACAGCGTTGTGAGTTTCGATCGCCTGTCGTCGGTCTTCGTCTCGAACACCTTGCACGAGGAAGACCAGCCGGTGCATCTCCGCGTGCGCGACGTGGCTCTGCAGCGTATGTCGGAGTACGAGGTGTACGATGGCCCGTCGCAGCTTTATTGCCCGGCCGGGGTTTATGAGTGGGTCGAGGAAAAGGGCGAGCCGCGCTACGTCATCAACGCGGCGAACTGCGTCCACTGCAAGACGTGCGACATCAAGGACCCCAACCAGAATATCGACTGGGTGCCGCCCGAGGGCGGCGGCGGTCCGAACTATCCGAATATGTGAGCTAGTTATCTCTACGCAATGTCGGACGGAAAAGTGGATCCCACTTTTCCCGCCATTGCTTAAGGATTGACGGTCGCCCGATCGGTGCCGCGCGCCTTGCGGATGAGGCGGCGGAGAAGCACGGCCGTCGCCGGCAGGATGAGAAGGTCACCCGCGAGCGCGGCGATCAACGTGAACGATCCGAGCCAACCGAACAGGCGAAGCGACGGAAGATCCGAGAAGATCGTGACGCCGAGACCGAAGGCGAGCACCAGCGAGGTGAGGATCAGAGCCGGGCCGACGAGCGCGGTCGCGCGTCGAACGCCGGTCTCCGGATCCTCGCCCGGCACATACTCAAGCCGCAGACGATTGAGGTAGTGGATGGTCGCGCTGAGGCCGAGGCCGAAGGCGACGGTCAAGGCCACGATGCTGGCGAACTGAAGACCCTGACCGAACCACCACAGCACCGCGCCGGCGATCACAATCGGGAAGATGCCCGGCAAGACCGCGACCGCGGCGACGAACAGCGAACGAAACGCGAGGCCGAGGAGGACGGCGACGATCGCCATCTCGAGAGTCAGGCCCTTGCTCAACTCTCCGATCATGGTGGCGCTATTGCGGGCGGCGATTGCCGAGAGGCCGGTGACCGACAATGTGTAGCCGGGATGGGCTTCGTGGACTTTCTGCAACTCGCCGTCCAGCTTGGTGATCACAGGCAGCAGCGCGCTCGCGTCGATGTCGGGGATGCGTCCGGAGACAACGACAGAATCCGCCTCCTTCGAAATGAAACGGTTGACGAGGTCAGGCGGCAAGTAGCCAACGTACTCCTTCAGGGTTTCCACGTCGTCGTGACCGGCTTTCTCGGCCAGCCAGCGGCGAAGGCTTTCCAGCGACCAGACATTGCCGACGCCGGCCTGCTTCTCAACGACGGAATGGGCGGCAGCGATGACGGCGAGCGTCTCGTCGTCATAAAGCCCCGCGCCCTGCGGAAACGTGATGAGCACATCGATCGGGTTGGCGCCGGCGAGCTTATCGTCGAGCGACTGGCTGGCAGCGACTGCTTGCTGCTTGTCCGGCACCTGATCGGCCAGACGATAGCGCGGGTCGAGGCTGGCGTACACAAACGTGAGGCCGACAACCACGACGATGCTGATCAGGCTGTACGGCAACGGATGATGCGCCATGCGGGCGGCGATCCAATCGCAGAAGCGGCGGAGCGCGTTGACGCCGACGTCGCTCGTGGCGACTTTCGACGCGAAACCAGCCTCGTTGCGGACCAAGAGAATACCCAGCAGCGGCACCAGCAGAATGACCGCGAGGAAAGCCACGCCAGCCGATATAGTTCCAGCGAGTCCGAAGGTGTGAAGGAGACTTGACCCAGAACCAGCGAGACCGATGGCGCGGGCGAATGACGAACCGGGGATGAGGAGAGCCGCAAACGAGAGGCCGGCGGCGAGCGATGTCAACACCACCGCGGGGCCAACGACGAGGATCGCGCCACGCATCGCCTCGTACTTGTTCTGCCCGTGGAGGAGGCGGTCGCGGTAGGCGAACGTCAGCTGCATGGAGTCGGAGAAGCCCATCACCATGATGAGCGGCGTCATCACGTTCAGGAACATGTTGAGGCGGAAGTCGAGCCAGCCAAGCGTGCCCAGCGCCCACAGCATCGCAACCAGCGGCGGCGCCGCCGCGATGATCATGAACGACAGCCGGCGGAAGAAGATGACCGCGATGATGCAGCCGGCGATAAAGCCGATCAGATTATAGATGATGCGGTCGCGCTCGACGGCGGTGCGGATCTCAAGCTGCATCACCGGCACGCCGGCGAGGCGGCCGTGGACCTCCGTGCCGCCCAGATCATCGTCGACTGTCTGCCTGATTTCGTCGATCACGCCGCCTAAGCTCTTGCTGTCGACCACCGGCGGATCGAGCGCCAGAACGACAAGCGCCAGCGTGCCGTCATCGGAAAGAAGCTTGCCGCGGATGATGTCGTTGTTGAGTGCGCGATCGGTGAGCGCCTTATAGGCGGCCGGATCCTCCGGCAACTCCTCCGGGAAGAGCGGCTCGGGGATGCCACCGGCTTCCGGCGGCTGGCGGGCGGAGAATAACGAAATGATGCTCTTGGTGCCGTCGATGAGCTGAAGGTCCGTGGTCATGTTGCGGAGCGCCGCCAGTGAGCCGCGATCAAGGATGTTGCCCTCGACAACGACGAGCACGTCGAACTCAGCCGACGGGAACCGGCGGGTGACTTCTTCGTATTGTTTGAATTCGGCAGAGTCCGAGCGGAAGAGCTGGCTCAACGAATCGTCGACCTTGATCCGCATCAGTCCGAAGACAGCGGCGACCGAAATGAGGATCGCCGCGATGGCGGTGACGAGCGGGCCGCGAAGGGAAAGAAGGCCAATCTTTTCCACGCCCAGCGCTATGCCGACGCCGGAGTGCTCTTCGGAACCAGATGCCATCCTGAAGGACCCCCAAAGATACCCACTACGGAAGGCTTGGGGCCTTCCCGCGAATCGGCACGCGCGACTGTGGCGAAATCAAGCGCAGCGTTCAATCGTCGCTACGAAACCAAACCGTGGCCCAGGATTGCAGCGCCACGTCTACTTCCGGCGCACCGCCACCGAAACCTGACGAATGTCCTTGTCCTCGGCCGAAATGATCACGGTCTGCTCATTGCCGCGAGTATCGACAAGAACACTGGCGAGGAATGTCGGGCCGTGCAGGTTGCCGGTGATCTTGCCGGCGGCAACGCTTCCAGTGATCGAGCCGTGGATGTCCAGAACCAGTTCGTCCCAGTGGCCGGTAACCGTGCCAGCCTGATTCCGGTAATAGGCGTTGATCTGGAACTTGTAGCTGTCGCTCGCGCAGCGGAGCGTCTGCTGGACGCTGTCTTCCGAGGCCTGGGCGTTGTTGCGGTCGTATTTGACACGGCAACTCAGGTGCTCAGTGGTGCCGCTGGCGTAGGTAACAGTGCCGCTGCCGGACCAGCTGCCGCTGAGACCGGCAAACGGGCTCTCGGCCGCAGCCGATATGCCGGAACCGAGCAGCAAGACCGCTGTGGCAGCAAGGATACTCCCGCGGCGGGCACGGGAAATGGGTGGGTCAACGGTCATGACGATCCAAATCAAAAATCTA
>JAYTZZ010000202.1:0-3247 GCA_043741595.1 Hyphomicrobiales bacterium
CTTGGTCAGCCCCTTGATGTCGATGATCGGTTCGCCGGCCATGGCTAGGGGCCGAGCCGGATGTCGAGCGGCTGGCCGACCTTCAGCGCCGTCGTGTCGCCGAGCGGTCTTGCATCGACGCGGAAGACGAGTTTTTCGCGACTATCGGTCGAATAGATAATCGGCGGCGTGAACTCCGCAGCGGTCGCGACGAACTCGACCTCGGCCATGAGCCCTTCAGGGCATCCGTCGCAGCCCACGCCGATCTGCTTTCCGGGTACGACGCTCGCCAGCCGTCGTTCGGGGACGAAGAAACGAACCTTGCGGTTCGCGTCGGGGAGGAGGGACACGACCGGCTGCCCGGCGGCGACAAGCTCTCCCGGCTCGTAGAATGTCTCTTCGACAAGAGCTGCCTCCGGTGCCCTGATCATCCGCCGGTCGAGCTGGATCTTGGCTTGGGCCAGCGCCGCGTCCTGCGCTGCGACGTTGCGCTCGGCCGCATCGATTTCCTCGGGGCGCGCGGGGAGTTTGGCAACGAGGAGCTGACGTTCCGCGGCGTCGGCTTGCGCCTGCGCCGAATCGCGCCGCGCTTTGGCGTCATCGACGACCGACTGGGAGACGACGCCTTTTTGTTGCAGCACGAGCTTGCGGTTGTAGTCGTCCGTCGCCGAAGTGAGTGCAGTCCGCGCGGCGCTGAGGGTCGAGGCGAGCACGGCGATTTCCTCATCGCGCTTGCCGGTCTTGAGGTTGGCAAGCTGTGCTTTCGCTTGCGCGAGCCGCGCCTCCGCGCCGGCAACGGCTTCTTTCTGGTCCGCGTCGTCGAGCGCGAAGATGACGTCGCCCTGATTGACCCGTGCGCCGGCTTGCGCCGGGCGCGCCACTACCCGGCCGCCGCTTTCGGCGGAGAGGTAGACGTACGTGCCCTCGACATAGCCCTGGAGCGGCTTGTCGCCGCCGCCCATGCAGCCGGCAAGGGCGAGCGCGAGGAGGGCGACTACGATGAACGTGCGCGTCATGACTTTTCTCCCGGCTTCCGCTCGGCATCGAGGATGTTATCTATCTGGGAAAGTACGATGCGTTTGATCAGCGTCCGTTGGTTGTCGCCGATCGCCTTCCATTCCGTGCGTCGCAGAATGACTGCCTGCGCCACGCGAAAGACGAGCACCTGACCCATCATGGTGAAGGCGCGTATCTGCGTCTCTTCGCTGACTTCAGTTTGTAGCGCGGCTGCCACGAGGCGCGTCGCCGTGCCAGCGGCGCCGCCGAGAAACCGGTAGATGACTTCAAAGGCGGCCGTCGGCTGCATCTGTTCGCGGACGATGAACCGCGCCCAGCGTTCGGCCTCGGCGGACCCGAGGATGACCTCGATGAATGTTTCGATCAGCTTGTGCAGCGCAGCCCGCGCCGCTTTGGGCGTTGCGGAAGTCTCCGGGCCGGCGACCGCCGCGAGCGTCGGGCCGATCTTCTGCGCAATGCTGGTCGCGATATGCTCGGCGACGGCAATGTGCAGCCCTTCCTTGCCGCCGAAGTGATAGACGATAGCAGCAAGGTTCGCGCCGGCTGCTTTGGCGATCTCGCGCGTGCTCGCGCCCTCGTAGCCCCGCCGCCCAAAGGTATCGAGTGCCGCTTCGATGAGCTGCGTCCGCGTGTCGGCGCCGCGGTCGCGGCGCGCCCGCCGGGTTTGCGACGGCTCCTTCCGGGACGTGATCTTGGGGCGTTCGCCCTTCGCGCGTGGCTTGGCGGTGCGGCCCTTTACTCCACGAAGTGAGCTTGATCGCACCATTGCCTGCCCTCGAGATTCCGGCCGAGTTTCGAAGCTTTTCGCCTCGCCAAGCCGGGGGTCGCGATGCCATATACAGTCGATTGACTGAATACGTCAATCGATCGATTGAAAGCGCCGTCTGATCAAGTTTTTGGAGGGGAGCGAAGCCGGAGCTTCAGGAGCCTTTGGCCGGCTTCTCGGGTTCTGGATGCCAGCTGTGCCATTCCTCAATCCCGTCCAGGGTGTCGGAGGCGATTTCGGCGATAAGCGCGCGCGCCCACGTGCGCTCGGCTTCGAGCGCCATGGTGTGGTACTCCCGATCGATCACGTAGAGCCGGGGCAGCTTCTTGCCCTTCGTGTAGGTGAGCACCGATTTCGCCTTGGCGATGTCGATCTCCAACATCTCCACCCGGTGTTGGAGGAGGGCGACAGCCTTCTGCGGCGGCAGTACCGCCATCAGCGACAGCCCCGCCTCGAACCGCGTGAACTCCTTCATCGGCTGCGCGAGAAGTTCGCTCAGCCAGTCGTAGAGTTCATACTGCCCGCCTTCGGTAAGCTCGTAGATCGTCCGCTCCGGCCGCTTGCCGTCTTTCACCGTTTCCTTGGCGACAATGAGCTGGTGGCGGCAGAGCGCCTCGATCACGGAGTAGAGCGAGCCATAGTTCAGCTTGATCGCGTCGTCCTTGTGACGCTCGCGCATAGTGCTTGCCATCTCGTATGGGTGCATGGGCCTCTCGGCGAGGCACGAGAGGACCGCGAGCGCCAGCGGGTTGGAGACCCGCCGGGTGCTCATGCCGCTGCCACTCCTGCCGCCGCGAGATCGGCTTCCGAGCGTGGACGGCGTGGCAGGAAGAAGGTCAGGAAGAAGATGGCGATCAGCGCGCCGACCTCCCAGAAAAGCGTGCGTTCGATCGCGCTGGTGAAGTTGCGCTGGTTGGCGTCCTTGGCATGCTCCGCGATCGCCAATCCGACCGCCTCGGCCATTGCGGGCTGGGTCGCGGCGAACACCGCTTGGGCCTCTTGCGCCTTCGTGCAACTTTCCGGCACCGCCGAGAAGTCCTTGGCGGTCGCCCGGTCGTGGAAGCATGCTTCGAACGACGCGATGATATTGGGCTGGGCGAAGGCGGGTATTCCCGCGGCAGAGAGGTCGGCCGTGAGTTCAGTACGCACGCTATCGACGCTGACCGTGGATTGGCTCCCGATCAGCCCAAAAAAGATAACGCCAACGACGGCTACGCCGATCGCACCGCCGATCTGGCCGACGGCATTGACAACGCCCGACGCCGATCCAGCGTGCTTCAGCGGCACTTCGGCGAGGATGAATGGATAGACCGAGGCGACGACGAACCCCATGCCGACGCCGGCGATCACCAGGGCAGGGGTTAACGCGAAAGGCGTCACCGCGCCGCCGAAAGTATGGACGGTCCAGATGAACAGCAAGAATCCGATCGCCATCACGACCGGCCCGGCCGACACGATATTGCGCCCGAAGCGCGGCACGAGCAC
>JAYTZZ010000203.1:0-7615 GCA_043741595.1 Hyphomicrobiales bacterium
TAAACGATTTGAGTGTGCCTGCTATGGCTGCAAATTGATCTTGCCGAAAAGGCTTACCCTTCGTGGCTGGTTGGTAGTCGTGCAGATGCTGTAGGAGGAGGTTCTTGGCGTAGTGCGCACCGTCCACATTGAGACTCGACTGATCGAGCAGGCTAAGCAGCATCTCGGCGGCGTTCTTGAATCTTTCCAGGTGCACCTGCGCATCCGAAGCGGGAGCAGCCGACATCTCAAAGGCCGCCGAGGCAACGTATTCAAGTGTGGCCGCCCGCACTCGCGCCCGGAGCCGACGCGGGATCGATTGTCCGTATGCGCTCTCAAGCCGCCGCCAGTCCGCCTCCCTGAGTGTCACTGGCTCCGTTCGGCCAAGCGACGCCATCAGCACCTTTGGCTTGCGCGTCGACATCTGGGCTCCTTCCTCTCGCTGCAGCAATGCCAAGAGGCGTCCGCCGCCCCCTTCAAGCGCGTTGATAACTCTCCGTCAGCCGAAGCGGTTTTCCACTACTGTTCGCCACTGTACGTGGGTGGATATTTGACCGATATTAGAACAAGCTAAAGATCAAACATCTAAGTGATTGATTTTTTTGGCGCTCCCTAGGGGAATCGAACCCCTGTTTTCGCCGTGAGAGGGCGACGTCCTGGGCCGCTAGACGAAGGGAGCGGGCCGCGCTTGTCGCACGGACCGGTGATATAGCGGGGCAACCTGCCGCTTGGCAAGGAGGCCGGAGACCAGCGCTAGCGCCCGATCCTCAGCCGGCTGACCACAGTGCCCGAACGCGTATCAATCACGATGATCACGGTTCCATCCGCGGTCTCGTAGGTCAACGCGAGATGGTTGCCATCGAGTGAAGTGGACACGAGCCCGGCGTCCGCCGGCAGACCGAGAGTCGGGAGGCCGATCGGAGTGCCCTCGGCCACCGCCGGCGCGGAAGTGGCGTCGTAGGTCACGATCCGATAGAGGATCGCGGCGAAGACCGCGAAGATGCCGAGGCCAAGCGTCAGGCCCGCAATCAACATCAGCCGGCGGAGGCGGGCTTGGACCTGCAACACGGCAGGGTCGAGCGGCCTCTCGTTTTCATCGGCGAAGGCCGGGCGCTCGAAGGATTGGTTTGTCATGAGCAGCGATGTGCCTGGCTTGAGGCGGATGGAGTTCGTCGTCGCCGACGAGGCCGCCGGCACGCGGCTTGACGCCTGGGTTGCCGGCGCGGTCGCCGATCTCGGACGCAACCATGCCAAGCGACTCATTCTCGCTGGGCGCGTTGCAATCGGCGGGCGGACGATAGTGGAGGCGAAAAGGCCGGTCAAACCGGGCGACCGGATCGCCATTGACCTTCCCCCTGCGACACCCTCCGCGATAGAAGGCGAGGCCATCGCACTCGACGTCGTCTATGAGGACGACGCGCTGATCGTGATCAACAAGCCGGCGGGTCTCGTCGTACATCCGGCTGGCGGTCACCATACCGGCACCTTGGTCAACGCGCTCATCGCGCATTGCGGCACGAGCCTCTCCGGCATCGGCGGCGTCGCGCGGCCGGGAGTCGTCCATAGACTGGACAAGGACACGACCGGCCTCATGGTAGTCGCCAAAACCGACCACGCCCATCGCGGTCTAGCGGCCCAGTTCGCCGACCACGGGCGGAGCGGGCCATTGGAGCGGGGTTACAAGGCAGTCGTCTGGGGCGTTCCCGACCGACCGGTTGGCACCATCGACGCATCGCTCGGCCGCTCGACCCGCAACCGCGAGAAGATCGAAGTGAAGCGCACGGGCGGCGGGCGTGAGGCCATCACCCATTATCGCGTTGCAGAAACGTATGGCGCAAAGGCCAAGCCAGTCGCTGCGCTCGTCGAATGCCAGTTGGAGACTGGCCGCACGCACCAGATCCGCGTCCATCTCGCGTCGATAGGCCACCCGGTCATCGGCGACCGCGCGTACGCTTCTGGCTTTACTACAAAGATAAGTCTGTTGCCGGAACCAGCAAGGACGATTGCTTCAGGCTTCGCGAGGCAGGCGCTACACGCTTGGCTGTTGGGTTTCGAACATCCCGAGACGGGCGACGAAATGCGTTTCGAAAGCCCCCTTCCCACCGATATGCAGGCCCTCGTTTCGGCCCTGAAAGCCCTCTAAACGCTGACTTTCACTTTTTCGATCAGCCTGGCCGTGTTTCCGGCAAAATCGCACCTATATTTAGCTCAAGCTGCGGGCTCTTGGCCGCAGTCGGGATCGCCTCGCTTGGGAGGGATCCGGGGAACCAGAAAGGGGCGCTAAAGTCATCATGGCCCGAACCAACCTGCCCGCAATTGCCGCCGGTGAAGGCGGCCTATCGCACTACCTCAGTGAAATCCGCAAGTTTCCGATGCTCGCGCCGGACGAGGAGTACATGCTCGCCAAGGCGTACAAGGAGCATGACGACCGTGGCGCCGCCCACAGACTGGTGACGAGCCATCTGCGTCTCGTCGCCAAGATCGCCATGGGCTATCGCGGCTACGGCCTGCCCATCGGCGAAGTCATCTCCGAAGGCAACGTCGGCCTCATGCAGGCCGTCAAGCGTTTCGAGCCGGAGAAGGGATTCCGTCTGGCGACCTACGCCATGTGGTGGATCCGCGCGTCGATCCAGGAATACATCCTGCGCTCGTGGAGCCTCGTGAAGATGGGCACCACTGCCAGCCAGAAACGTTTGTTCTTCAACCTGCGCAAGGTAAAGGGACAAATTCAGGCGTTCGAGGAAGGCGATCTCAAGCCAGAGCAGGTCGATACGATCGCCACCAAGCTTGGCGTCAGCAAGGAAGACGTGATTTCGATGAACCGCCGCCTTGGCGGCGACACATCGCTGAACGCTCCAATCCGCGCCGACTCCGAATCCGGCGAATGGCAGGATTGGCTGGTCGACGAAACGCCGAGCGCGGAATCGCGTCTTGCCGACAACGAGGAATTGGACAGCCGGCGGCAATTGTTGAGAGACGCTATGGGTGTACTCAACGACCGCGAAAAGCGCATCTTCGAAGCGCGGCGCCTCGCCGAAGAGCCGATCACGCTGGAAGAGCTGTCGTCGGAGTTCGGCGTTAGCCGCGAGCGCGTCCGTCAGATCGAAGTGCGCGCCTTCGAGAAGGTGCAGAAGGCCGTCAAGAAGGGCGCCAAGGATCTCGAACGACCGCGGGCTGAGATCGCAGCGGCGGGGGCTTAGCCCCCGCGCCTCCCCTGCTATTGCAGCTCGATCGCAAACGTCTTGAGCGGCGGCACAGTGTCCAGGAGCCCCTTCTCCTTCATGAAAGCGGCAAAGCCCAAATAGCGGCCTTGATCGAGTTCGCCGGGGTGCTTGGCGAAATGCGATAGCGTCGCTGCGAATGAGCGGCGGTTCAGCTCGTTGTCCAGGTCCGTGTGCGACTTCATGAACATCTGAAGCGCTTCGTCCGGGCGGTCGAGGATGAAAGCTGTCGCTTCCTCGATCGCAGCCAGGAACCGTGGCAGGCGGGGGTCGTCAATCTTGTCGGAAGCCGCGACATAGATCAGCTCGTCGTACCCGGGCACGCCGTTTTCCTCCGGGAACCACGCGGTCGCTGGATGGCCTTCAAGTTCGAGCTGGACGAGCTCTACATTGCGGTAGCCGTCCATCACCGCATCGACCTGGCCGGCGAGAAGCGGCGGGATCAGATTGAAGTTAAGATTGATCGTCTTCACATCCCTCGAGGATAGCCCGACGGTCTTCAGGATCGCGTCCAGGTAGACATTCTGAAAGCTCGCGACGGAAAACCCGACCGTCTTGCCCTTAAGGTCAGCGAGCGACTTTATCGGGCCATCCTTCAGGACGATCAGGCAATTGAGCGGCGTGTCGATCAGCGTACCGAAGCGCACGATCGGCAGACCCTCTTTGATCTGCAGCATCATGTCCGGCTGATATGTGACGGCAACATCAGCCTTGCCAGCGGCGACAAGTTTCGACGGCGCCGAAGCGTCCGACGACACCACCAAATCGACATCCAGATCGTGCTTGGCGAAATAGCCACCCTCCTTGGCGATGACCAGCGGCGCGTGATCCGGATTCACATACCAGTCGAGCAGGACTGTGAGCTTGTCGGCGGCGAGCGCCGGTGACGAGAGGACCATGGCAGCAAGGACGGCGGCGAGAAATGAGCGGCGGTTCATGTTCGTTCCTTCGTTTCAAATTCAACGGGTTTCAGGCGCCCACGGCGTGAGATTGGCTGTGACCAGATCCACGAGCGCGCGCAGGATCACCGACATGGCGACAATGATGATGAGGGCCGCAAAAACGACCGCCGTCTGGGAGCGCGAATTGGCAAAGAGCATGGCGTAGCCGAGGCCGGAGGACGCGCCGACCCATTCACCGATAAGCGCGCCGACGGGCGCGTAGACCGCGGCAAGGCGGATGCCGGTGATCAAGTCCGGAAGTGCATTCGGGATGCGCAATAGTGTCACCACTTGCCAACGCCGGGCGCGGTACAGGCGCGCCAGGTCGAGGAGGCCTGGGTCGGTTCGGGTGAGGCCGTCCGCGAAAGCGGACGCGACAGGAAAGAAGATGGCGATGGTCGCCATGACGATTTTCGAGGCGAGGCCGAAGCCGAACCAGAGCGCGAGAAGCGGCGCGATCGCGAAGACCGGGATCGCCTGGCTCACCACCATCACCGGCAGGAGCAGCCGCTTGGTGATCGGCAGAAAGCTCATTGCCAATGCGAGGACTGCGCCGAGCAGTATGCCGGTGGCAAGACCGATCAGGGTTTCGGTCAGTGTCGTAACAGCGTGGACGCGCCAGAGATCGGGCCGGTCGCGGAGGGCCTCAAAGACGGCGAATGGCGCCGGCAGCATGAAGGGTGGCGGCGCGAATACGACGATGATCGCTTGCCAAATGACGAGCAGACCGAGGGCAACGCCGAGCGCGCGAACGACGATCATCGGAACGTCGCACCGTTGCGGAAATCGCCGAGAAAACACGCCATAGCCGACCCATCGCTCAACAAGCGATCCGGCAACACGCGAAGCGAATCTGGCGGATGAAAGTTTCCGTCCCTTCGCCGGCATGACCCGGATCAGGTTCGAAGGGTTCGGCCTTTAGGAGACCATCTCAGCTCGGTTAGGAGCTCCCCTCGGAATGGGACAAGCATCGCAGGCCGGTGGCCGGCGAGCAAGCTGTTTCTGGAATAGCAGCTAACCAGTCCAGGCCGTGAGCGCTCTTTCGAAGACGCGCTCGCCCGTCGTGCCCTTTTCGAAGGTAAGGATCGCTCGCTGCCCGGTCTCGTATACGAGCGGCAAGTCGATCCAGGTCCGCTCCTTCAGGAGCTTGAGGTTGCTGGCGATGTCAGGCGCCTCACTCGAAAGGCCAATCCAGAAGAATCCATCCGCGACTTTCGCTGAAGCGCCGATCAGTGGCTGGCCGCGTGCTTCCTCAGACGGTTTCAGCACCAGCCGCGGGACATCGCGGATGCCCTTGCCGGGGAAACTGGCGGGCGCCTCGATGACGACTTCGACGAGGTGGCTCGCCGGCAGCGTCTCGTCAGTATTGCGGCGCATCGTGATCTTGAGCTTCATCGCGCGTTCGGGCACGTCGATGTTGCCGACGATTTCCGCACCGTCGGTGCCCTGCACGAAGCTCCACGTGACCGCCGCGTTGATGGCAACAACGCCAGTCGCCGCCGCCGCGGAATCGAGCGGCTCCTCGTACAGCACAGCGCGCTGAGCGACGAGCGCGTCCGTACCGGCCGTGTTTTGATTTGCGGGAAGGAGCCTCGTATCGGTCGTGCCCGCGGCCGAATTCTCCGCGGCGCTGCCTTCCGGCGCAACGACGCGGACGCCGTCCGCAGGAGCCGTCTGCCCGGGCAGCAGACGATCGGTGTCCTTGGCATTCGGATCGATCGCCGCAGGTTGAGTGGCGGCAACCTGTGTCGCCGGCGCCTTTGAGCTGGTATCAAAACCGCCCAGAACGTCCGACAGAAGAGCACGTTGGGACCATCCGAGCGCGCCCAATCCGGCGACCATGGCAATGATGAGCACGATCAGCAGGATGGTCGGCAGCCGCGATGGACGCGCCTTCCGCTCCATCAGGTCGTGATCGTCACCACGCGCGCGCTGCTCGGCCTTATCGCCGTTGCGGCGCTTTCCGCGCTTCGTCGGGCGGTCACGATTGTCGACATATGGAGCGCCACCATGCTCATCCACTTGCGGCTTCGCGTTCGGATCCCACTCGTAGTCATAGTCGGGTGCTAGCCGCGGCTCGTCGCCACGCGACTCTTCCTCGACGTATCCTTGCGACGGCAGATACTGCTGCGCCGGGCGCGCGGGAGGCGTCCGTTCCGTGCGTTCACTCGACCAGTCGTCAGCAACGCGGGCTGCGACGGGCGCGCGCTCTAGCCGAGAGGACTCGGGGTTATCGCGCTCCGCCTCCTGTATGGCGCGGCGGAAAACGTCTTGAGGAGATTGCCGAGAAGATTGGTCCACTGCGGGCCGGCTACCAGTAACGCGCGCCGGCGCGCCGGCAGGCGTGGTCGAGGTTTCGCGCTCCACCCGGCGGATAGCTTCCTCGAGTTCGAGACGCTGACGAGAGATTTCAGCCGTCGGCAGCGGCGGATCGATCGCCTTCAATTGGCCTATCAGCGCGTTCCGCGCCTTGTCGTAGACGGCCCGTCGGGTGTCGGCGCTGTTCGCCTCAAGACCCCCGACCGCCTTGCTGAGTACAGCGTAATATTCGGCCATTTGCCTCGCTCTGCCACGTCCCTCTTAGCGTCTAAAATCAGGTCTGAAAAGGATCATGGACCAGAATCGTATCGTCACGCTCGGGACTTGTCGAAAGTAAGGCTACCGGCGCCCCGATCAGCTCTTCGACATGCCGGACGTACTTGATCGCCTGGGCTGGCAAATCGTTCCACGTCCTGGCCCCGGCGGTCGAGCCGGCCCAACCTTCCATTTCCTCGTAGACGGGCTCAACCCGCGTTTGCGCCCCCTGCGCGGCCGGGAAATAGTCGAGCGGCAGGCCATCCAGACGATACCCGACAGCGATCTTGATCGTTTCCAGCCCGTCGAGGACATCCAGCTTGGTGAGCGCTATTCCATCGATGCCGTGAACCTTCACCATCTGACGAACGAGCGTGGCGTCAAACCAGCCGCAACGGCGCTTCCGCCCGGTGACCGTGCCGAACTCCTTGCCGATGCGCCCAAGCCGCTCGCCGATCTCCCCTTTGTCCTCGGTCGGAAATGGGCCCTCTCCCACCCGCGTTGTGTACGCCTTGGTGATGCCGAGGACGTAGTCGATGGCATTTGGGCCGACGCCGGAACCGATCGCGGCCTGGCCTGCAACAGTGTTCGACGACGTGACAAAGGGATAGGTGCCGTGATCGATGTCGAGAAGACCGCCCTGCGCACCCTCGAACAGTATGCGCTTGCCCGCTCGCCGCTCCTGATCGAGCAGGCGCCAGACAGTCTCGGCGTAGGGCAGCACCTTCGGCGCGATCGCGGTCAGTTCGGCAAGGATGACCGCCGCATCGATCTCGCTTTCGCCGAGACCGCGACGGAGCGCGTTATGGTGCGCAAGCAGCCGTTCGACTTTGGCGGCCAAGGTGGTTGGGTCGGCGAGATCCATGAGACGGATTGCACGACGGCCCACCTTGTCTTCAT
>JAYTZZ010000204.1:0-16931 GCA_043741595.1 Hyphomicrobiales bacterium
GAGGTCGAGGTTTTCAGGTTCGAGGCGATCCCGGCCGGAGCCACGATCGTCGGCCCGGCGATCGTGGAATCGAGCTTCACATCGATCGTCATCGATCCGGGCGCTACCGCGACGCGGGACGATCTCGGAACTCTCGTCATCGACGTTTGAGCAAAGAGGCAGAGAATGGCAAACACCGGCTCAAATATCGACGGCATCCGGATGGCGGTGCTCACCGCGCGTTTCAACGGCATCGCCAGGAAAATGGCGAACACGCTGTTCCGGACTGGCCGCTCTGGCATCCTCACAATCGCTCACGATTTTTCGTGCGCGGTACTGACCGCCGAGCATGAACTTCTCGCCGCTGCCGAGAGCCTGCCGATCCATGTCCTACGTGGGCCGGAGATCATGACCAGGACGATGACCGACAATCATCCGAGGCTGAAACGCGGCGACGCGTACTTGCACAATTCGCCATATCACGGATGCACGCACCCGGCCGATCATTCGATCCTCATTCCGGTCATCGACGACGAGGGCGTGCACCGATTTACCGTTCTGGCGAAAGGCCACCAAGCCGATTGCGGCAATGCGCTCCCGACCACCTACATGGGGGCCGCCAAGGACGTCTACGCCGAAGGGGCGCTGATCTTCCCGGCGGTGAAGATTCAGGACAACTATGAGCATGTCATGGACATTGTCCGCATGTGCCGACTGCGGATGCGCGTTCCCGATCAATGGTGGGGCGACTACCTCGCCACGCTCGGCGCGGCGCGCGTCGGCGAACGCGAGATTCTGGCCCTCGGCAGGGAGGTCGGCTGGGACCTGCTCACCGCCTACACCAAGGAATGGTTCGACTACAGCGAGAAGCGGAAGATCGACATCGTCCGTGCCATGCCAAAGGGCACAATTACCCGGACCAGCACCCACGACCCCTTTCCCGGGACCCCTGCGGACGGCGTCACCATCAAGGTCACGGTCGAGGTGAAGCCGGAGGAGGCGATGATCGAGGTCGATCTCCGCGACAATCCAGACAGCATGGAAAATGGGCTGAACCTCTCCGAGGGCTGCGCCCTTTCGGCACCGATGGTGGCGATCTTCAATTCGATCGACCAGACCGTGCCGAAAAATGAGGGCAGCTTCCGGCGGATCAAGGTCCATCTCCGCGACGGCTGCATCGCCGGTCGCCCGATCCATCCGACCTCGTGCTCGGTCGCCACCACCAACATCGCCGACCGCGTCGCAAATCCGGTGCAGGCGGCGATCGCTGAGCTCGCCGACGGCCTCGGCATGGCGGAAACAGGCGCTGTAATCCCGCCCTCGTCGGGCGTCATATCCGGCGTCCACCACGGCAAGCCGTTCGTCAACGAGGTCTATCTTGGCTGTACCGGCGGCGCCGGAACGCCGCACAACGATGGCTGGCTGACTATCCTTCACGTCGGCAATGCCGGCATGTGCTACCAGGACTCGATCGAGATCGACGAGCTGCGTCACCCGATCTTCGTGCATGAGCGCCGACTTCTCCCCGATACCGAGGGCGCCGGACGTTTCCGCGGTGCCGTCGCGGCTTTGTCCGAGTTCTCGCCTGTCGGCTGCGACATGACGGTCGCCTATGTCAGCGACGGCAATTTCAACCCGGCGAAGGGGACACGCGGTGGCGGTGTCGCGGCGCCGTCGTCGCAGTTCCGCCGGCGGGCCGACGGATCACTCGAGCCAGTCGGCAACTGCGCTGAGGTAGTGATCAGGCCGGATGAAGCCATGGTTTCGTACAGTTGCGGTGGCGGCGGGTATGGTCCGCCCCACGAGCGCACGGTTGAGCGCGTCGTCCACGACGTCAGCGAAGGCTGGGTCACACGCGAACGGGCCGAAGCTGTTTATGGCGTCGTTGTTATGCCCAACGGCAGCCTCGACGCCGCCCGCACCGGCGAACTGCGTCGCGCGGCGGCACCCGCCTGACCGTCAAAGGATGCCATGCCGGGCGAAGACGCTGGCAAGCGCCTCGCCCGCAGCGAGTTCGTCGCGGACCGTGGTCTCCTGACTGACTTTCTTGAGTGAAAGGTCGATGACCTTCTCGGCGATGGCCGCGGGGATGATGCAGACCCCGTCGACATCACCAAAGATCCAGTCGCCGGGATTAACCATCACGCCGCCGCACTCTACGGGGACGTCGATGCTGGTTACGCTGCCGCGGCCCTTGCTGTCGAGTGGGCCGATTGCACCGGCGAAGACAGGGAAGCCCATCGCACGGATAAAGCGCACATCGCGGACAAGTCCGTCCGTGACGGCGCCGGCGGCTTTACGTGCTCGCGATGCGGTTGAGAGCAGTTCGCCCCAGGGGGCCACCAGATTGCCCGGAGGACAGGCGAGCACAGGAACGTCGCCTGGCTCCAGGCTGTCAATCAACTTGATCTCCAACTCGTACGGATTGATCGCAGGGTCGACATGGTATAGCCGCCCATAAAGCCCAGTGCGGGCGCGCCCGAACATTGTCAGGCTTTCGTCGAGCGGACGGACGTGCGGCGCCATCGCGTGATGCCAGTTGTCGAGACTGTCGAGCACATCGGAGATGACCCCCGAATAGAGCCCGGTGCGGGCAGCAGAAATCAGCTTGTCGTCCATGGTCGTATTCTTCTCCCCGTTATCGTTGGCTGGGTATCTTCACAAAGCGGATGGCTACAAGCGCTAGCGCTGTCGTGCCGACAAGGATGATTGCGACAAGGGCGTTGATGTCGGGCGTGAACCCCATGCGCATCATGGCCCAGAGCCGCATCGGCAATGTCGAATCGGTGCCGGTGACCAAGAGGGTGATCAGTGTCTCGTCAAAGGAAAGCGCGAAGGCGAGTATCGCGGCGGAGCCGATCGCCGGCATGAGCATCGGCGCCAGAACATAGCGAAACGTTTGCCAGCGGCTGGCACCGAGGTCGAGCGAGGCCTCTGTCAGGCTCGCGCGCAGCGTCTGCAGACGCGCGAGAACGATGCGATAGACCAGCGCCAGGACAAAGACCGTGTGTCCGATAATCACGGTCCAGAGCGAACGCGGGATGTCCGCCTCACGAAAGAAAATAAGAAGCGAAAGGCCGGTGATGATGGGCGGCATGAGGAGGGGCAGGAAAATAACGAGTTGCAGAAGCTCGCGAAAGCGCGACCGGCTGCCGTTGTAGTGGAACGCGAGTGCGGTACCAAGGACGAGGGCTAAGCCCACTGCCGCGGCGCCGACGACCAGCGAGTTCTTCACTGCTTCGATGATGCCGTCGTCGTGGACGAGCGACGCATAGGCATCGAGGGAGAAGCTGTCCCACTGGACGGCATTGTTCTGGAACTGGAACAACGAGAAGAAAACCGCGACGAAAAGCGGGCCGTAGAGAACGAGAAGGACGAATCCGGCGATGGTGCAAAGCACGATCTTTCCGGCCCAAGGGATGCGGATCAAAGCTGATGCCTCGCGCGTGCCAGTCGGCCGGTCAGCAGGATCGTTGTGAGCACGAGGAGGAGAAGGATCACTGAAAGCGCCGCGCCGAACGGCCAATTAAAGGCAAACCCGAACTGGCTGTAGATGATCCGACCGAAGGTCATCCCGCTGGTCCCGCCGACCATCTGGGGCGTGACGAAGTCGCCGAGCGCCAGGACGAAGGTGAACGTCGCCGCGACCATCGTTCCCTGCAGCGAGAGCGGCCAGATCACCTGACGAAATGTCCGCCACGCGGACGCCCCGAGATCAGCCGACGCGTCCAGGATATTCCGCGGGATACGCTCAATCGCGATGAAGATCGGGAGGATTGCAAAAGGCAGGAGCAGGACGACGAGCGTCAGGGTGACCGCCTGCAGGTTGAAGATGAGAAACCCCAGCGGCTCGTCGATGAGGCCGAGGAAGAGGAGGATGCGGTTGAGGAAGCCATTGCCGCCGAGAATCGCGCGAATAGCGTAGATCTTGATGATGTAGCTCATCATGAGCGGCACGACGAAGGCGAGCGCCATGATGTATTTCCGGCGCCCTTCCAGGCTCGCAAGCAAGTAGGCGACGGGATAGGCGAAGCCGACCGAGATCGCCGCAACGGCGATGCAAACGACACAGGTCCGCAGAAACACCGGCACGAAAGCCGCATCGGTGAAGAAGCGCACATAGTTGCGTAGCGTCAGTTCGCGCACCTCTGCGCCGTGATCGACATAGAAGAAGCTCTGGAGGAGGAAGAGCCCCAGCGGCAACAGGATGAACACGGCCGGCAGGGCATAGGCGAGGACGGTCGTGGCGATGCGGAGCGGCCCCAGCCGCTCGTCCTCGCCTTCGGCGCTAAGTGGGCTCAATTCGGGACGAAGTGACATTCCCGCTCGCTCCAGCTTACCTGCGTGTCAGAGCCGATGACGACCGGCAGACCGGCGGCGCGGCTCGGCAGCTTGATCATCAGCACCATTTCGGGCCTGGCGATCGCCGATACCCGAACCTGCGAGATCGGCCCGACGAAACTCGCCTCCTCGACGCGGACGTGTAGCTTGTTGGGGTTTCCCACGTCATCGCCCAGCGAAATTGCCTCGGGACGGACGAGGAGCTTGCCCCTGCGGCCGCCCTCGTGGGAAAGATTGTCGGCAGCACAATGGAAAACCCCGACCGGGGAGACGACTGACATCGTCCCGCTTGCGGTGTTGCCAATGGTCGCATCGATGAGATTGTTGTCGCCGAAGAACCGGGCGACGTATTCGTTCGCGGGGCGGTAGTAGACTTCATGCGGCGAGCCGATCTGCTCGATCCGTCCGCTGTTCATCACGCAGATGCGATCGGCGATAGTTACCGCCTCCTCCTGGTCGTGGGTGACGAACAGAAACGTCGTCCTGATTTCGCGCTGAAGCTGCTTCAGGAAACGCTGCATCTGGCGGCGCAGCTCCGCGTCGAGGGCGCCGAGCGGCTCGTCGAGGAGGATCAGCCGCGGCGCGCAAATGATGGCGCGGGCGAGCGCCACCCGCTGCTGCTGCCCACCGCTGAGCTGTGCCGGGTAGCGCCCGCCAAACCCGTCCAGGGATACGAGGCCGAGCGTCTCGGCAACCTTTTGCCGTATTTCACTTCTGGCGACGCCACGCACCTTCAAGCCGTACGCGACATTCGCCTCGACCGTCATATGCGGGAAAAGGGCGTAGTCCTGGAATACAGTATTGAAGGGGCGCCGGTTGATTGGCATCGCCGAGATATCGGCGCCGTCGAGGAACACCGCACCGCGCGTCGGCCTCACCAACCCGCCAATGACGCGTAGGATGGTCGTTTTGCCCGAACCGCTCGGACCGAGCACTGTCATGAATTCGCCGTTGCCGACGGCAAGGTTGACGTCATGCAGGACTTCTGTGCCGCCGTAGGACTTGGCGACCTTGCGGAGTTCGACAAGGGTCTTTGTCGCGCCGTCCATCAGGTCCACTGCGGTCCCCAGTCTCGCGCAAAATGTGGCCGGACAGAATGCCGCCCGGCCACAACCGTATCGGCGTGCCTATGGCGACGCCTTGACCTCGTTCCAGAGGTCGGCGCGCTTGGTCGGATCCTCGACATCCTTCAGCCAGACCAGCTTGTCAGTGGGCTTGGCACTGTCGAATGGCACGACCGTGTTACCGAAGCCGGTGCGATCGGAAAGCTGCTGGCCGATCTGCTTCTGCAGGACGAAGTTGACCCATGATTCGGCGAGCTCCTTGTCCTGCACGCCGCTGGTCATCGCCCAGGTGTCGAGCCAGGCAGGCGCCCCCTCGGACGGATTGACATAGGCGATATGCGCCCCCGCCTTCTGCATCGTCTTCACCTGCTGCTGACCGTAGTTGGCGAAGATGATGGCAATGTCGTTGTGCTGGTAGAGCTGCAGCGCCTCGTCAGCGGTGGTGTAGAAGCTAAGGACGTTCTTCTTCATCTCAACGAGCTTGCCCTCGGCCTGCTTCAGCTGATCGTCGGTGAGGCGGAAAGGATCGGCGACGCCCATGGTCAAGGCCGTGATCGTGAAGTTATGCTCGCCATTGTCATAGCCGAGGACCTTGCCCGCATATTTCGGATCCCAGAGCACGTTCCACGAGGTCGGCGCATCCTTCACCTTGTCGGTATCGTAGATGAGGCCGATCGAATCGAAGGCGTAGGGGACGGCCATGACCTTGCCGTCGCGCATAACGCCTGTGACCTTGGAGAGATCCTGGAAGCGGGGCAGTGTGTCTTTCTGGTTCGGCACTTTGTCCAAGTCGTAGGGCGTCGTCAGTCCGGCGTCGATGTAGCGCTGGAGCTGCGCCGTATTGACGGCGAAGAGGTCGAAGTCCTTGCCTTCGCTGCCCTTGATCTTCGCCCAGATTTCATCGTCGGTGCCGATGAAGACGACTTTGACATCGCACTTGCACTGCTCTTCGAAAGCCTTGACCCAGTCCGGGTCGGCATAGCCCTCCCAGGCAAGAATGCGCAGCTCCTTGGCGAAGCCAGGCGCGGACGCCGCGGCAACAACAACAAGCGCTGCGGCGACGGACAAGACAGTTCTGGAAATAAGACGCATTGGTGATCTCCCTCTGATTGGTCGTGGCTTTCTGTTGGCAGTCAAACCCAACCGCCATCAACGATATAGTTCTGCGAAGTGCACATGCGACTGTCATCCGCGGCGAGAAACAAGACCATGCGGGCGATGTCCGGCGGATAAAGGCGCCCTGGAAGACTTTGGCTTTGCTCGAGTTGAGTTTCGCCCTCCGGCGTGACCCACAGATCGAGTTGGCGCTTGGTCATGATCCACCCGGGCACCACGCAATTAACGCGGATGCGCTCCTTCCCAAACTCGTGGGCGAGGCCGCGGGTGAGACCGTTGATCGCAGATTTCGCGGTTACGTAGGCGATGCAGTCGGTATCGGCGACCATCCATGTGATCGAACCGAAATTGACAATCGAGCCTCCGCCAGAGTCGCGCATCTGCGGCCGCACCGCCTGCGCGGCAAAGAACTGGTGCCGCAAATTGACCGCCATGCGGTCGTCCCAATAGTCAGGCGTGACGTCGGCGGAACGATGGCGGTCGTCGCTGCCGGCATTGTTGACGAGCACCTTGATCGGCCCATCCTCATTCAAGGTCCGCTCGATGGCCGCCTGAAGCGCGGCAACATCGCGGAGGTCGGTGTGGATGAACCGTGGTCTGCGGTAGCCCAGCGCTGCGATCCGCTCGACCAGCGCCTCCGAAGCAGGCGCCTGGATGTCGACGAAAGTGACGCGCGAATCCTGCGCGCAGAAATGCTCGACGATACTTTCGCCAATGCCCGAGCCGCCGCCGGTCACGAAGACGACGCGATCCTTCAGGCTCGGATATTTTGCGTCAGCAAGTTCCATCGGTGCCCGGCTCAGTGCGAGTGACGCGGGACTTCGGCGCCGCGCTTGCCAACAAGGAAATCGAAGTCGCAGCCGCGATCCGCCTGCAGGACGTGCTCGACATAGAGTTCTTGGTACCCGCCGATCATCTTCGGCGGAGGCGCCTGCCAGGCGCCCTGGCGCTGCGCCAGTTCCTCCTCACTCACCTCGAGGGTGAGGCGCCGGCCGGCGGCGTCAAGCGTGATCATATCGCCGTCCCGGACGACCGCGAGTGGACCGCCGAGTGCCGCCTCGGGCACGGCGTGAAGGGCGACGGTACCGTAGGCGGTGCCGCTCATGCGCGCGTCGGAAATGCGCACCATGTCGGTAACGCCTTTCTTTAGGATCTTCGGCGGCAGTCCCATGTTGCCGACCTCCGCCATCCCCGGATAGCCCCGCGGACCGCAGTTCTTCAGCACCATCACGCAGGTCTCATCGATATCGAGGTTCGGATCGACGATGCGATCGTGATAGTGCTCGATGGTCTCGAAGACCACGGCGCGGCCGCGATGCTGGAGCAGCGCCGGCGTCGCCGCCGATGGCTTGAGGACGGCGCCGCCGGGAGCGAGGTTGCCCTTGAGGACGAGGATACCGCCTTCGCTGGTTAGCGGGTTGGCAAGCGGCCGGATGACTTCCAGGTTGTAGTTCTCCGCCTCGGAGCAGGTCTCCCATAGGGTCATTCCGCTCACCGTCGGTGCGTCCTTGTGGAGGAGACCGGCTTCGGCAAGCGCGCGGAGCACGACCGGGAGGCCGCCGGCGTAGTAGAACTGTTCCATTAGGAAGCGGCCAGATGGCATCAAGTCGACGATGGTCGGTACGGTGCGGCCGAGCCGATCCCAATCCTCGAGGTCGACCGGCACGCCGATCCGCCCGGCAAGCGCGAGCAGATGGATCACAGCGTTGGTCGAGCCGCCGACCGCGGCATTGACGCGTATGGCATTCTCGAACGCCTGGCGGGTGAGAATCTTCGACATGACGAGGTTCTCGTGCACCATGTCGACAATGCGCCGGCCGGCGAGTTGCGCCAGGACCATTCGGCGGGAATCGACCGCCGGGATTGCGGCGTTACCGGGCATACCCATGCCGAGACTTTCGACCATCGTCGCCATGGTTGAGGCCGTCCCCATGGTCATACAGTGGCCTGGCGAACGGCTCATCGCGGCTTCCGAGTCCAGGAAGTCGCCGAGGGACATCTTTCCCGCTTTCACGTCCTCGCTGAAGCGCCAGATGTCGGTCCCAGAGCCGAGTTCCTTGCCGCGGAACTGACCGTTAAGCATCGCGCCACCCGAAACGGCGATGGCCGGCAAGTCGCAACTCGCCGCACCCATGAGCAGGGCCGGCGTGGTCTTGTCGCAGCCAACGAGCAGGACGACGCCGTCGATGGGATTGCCGCGGATCGATTCCTCGACGTCCATGCTGACCAGGTTGCGGAACAGCATCGCAGTCGGCCGAAGGTTGGACTCGCCAAGCGACATGACGGGGAACTCGACTGGCAATCCGCCTGCCTCGAGCACGCCGCGCCTGACGCGCTCAGCGATCTGCCGGAAATGTGCATTGCATGGGGTTAGTTCGGACCAAGTGTTGCAGATGCCGATGACCGGGCGTCCGTCGAAGGAATCGGGCGGCATGCCCTCATTTTTCATCCAGCTCCGGTGCATCATCGAATCGCGATTGGTGCCGCCGAACCAGGCCTGCGAGCGCAGCTTCGTTCCGTTCCCGCTCATGCTGTCCGTCGCCCCTTTACCGCCCGTTTTCCCGGGGCGCCAACCTTCAGCGCCCGCAGCGCGTCGTCCTCGGCGTCGTCGATCAGCCGGTCCATTGCTGCGCGCGCCGCATCAGGATCGCGGGCGCGAAAGGCGTCAAGGACGGCGCGATGATGCGGCAACGAGTGGCGCTGCCCTCGCGGCGATTCGAGAGACAGATACATGCTGATGGTCAGAGCCGTCTTTATGACACCGCTGAGCGAACGGAGCATGCCGTTGTCGACGGCGTCGAAGATGGTGGAATGGAAGCGGGTATCTGGCCCGATGAAGCGGCGGCCGTCATCACCGGCCACGTCCATCTCCTCAAGAGCATCCGCCATCTCTTTGAGCTGGCGCTTCGAGGCGCGGAGCACGGCGAGGGCGGCGACGCTTGGCTCGAAGGCGCGACGAAGCTCGAAGATCTCGCGAATAAAGGGCTCACGCGGACCCCGCGCCATCTGCCACGCGAGCACGTCGGGATCGAGGAGGTTCCAGCTTTCGATGGGCCGGACGCGGGTACCGGTCTTCGGTCGCGATTCCAGGAGGCCCTTGCTGATCAGAACCTTGGTGGCCTCACGGAGCACCGTGCGGCTCACGCCAAGCTGCGCGGACCAGACCGCTTCGTTCGGCAGGGGTTCACCGGGACGCAGTTCGCCAGCGAGGACTTTCAAACCGATCGCGTGGATGACACGCCCGAGCAGGCCACGTGTCGAATGAGGGGGCCGATCCAGAGCAAGAGCCTCCGAGCGCGCCAAGGCAACGCTCCACGCCTCCCGTCCAATCTCGGCACCGGCGACGAGCAACTTGCCACCGAAAGCTCCAAGCGGCATTCCCTCATATGATAATATGATAGGAGGGCAGTCAAGCGCTTAGGGTTCCCCGCATCTGGGGAGTCGGAGGGATTCTAATCTCGGAGCCCGTGGTTTCAGGCGGGTGGTCCGGCAAAGAGGAACGACCCGCGACTCTTGCGAGGGTTCTAGCCTCCGAGGGTTGGGCCAGCGTTGATTGGGGCGCCCCCTCCGCTGGCGTTTGCCGGTCGAACCGGCACGCATTGCCAATGAGATTGATGCAAGCGGAAACCACTCCGTCAGGCCGCGAGAATCCAGAAAATCCCTGCTGACCGCCTCAATTCGCCGCACGGCCTCGCCCATTCCCGGTTGTTGAGCATAGGGAATGCCGCGGGCGCAAGCCTTTGATGCTTCGGGTGTTTTCCAGACGCTTGCAGAAAATTGGAGGCCGACTAAGCCAAGATTCCCTGCAAACAGGCCGAATGCAGGGAATTCTCCATTTCCAGAGGCTTCGGTATCCGCGGGTCAGACCAACGACCGAGAGATCTCCTGCGCGACGGCGTCTAGCTTCGGCAGGAAGCGGTCGCGGAGGTCGTTGCGCGTGGCGCGGCTCGCGTGCGCCGACAGGTTGATGGCGCCTACGTTCTCACCGTTCCGGGTGACAATCGGTACGGCGAGCGCGCGAAGGCCCCGTTCCAGTTCCTCATCGACGATCGAGTAGCCTTGGGCGTGGTCCGCCTTGATGCGCGCGAGGAGTGCTTCAGGATCGACTATGGTGCGCGGGGTAAGGGAGACGATGTGTCCCCGCTGGATGCGTTCCGCAACCTCGCGATCCGGCAGGAATCCGAGCTGGATGCGCCCGAGCGAGGTGTGAAACGCTGGCATGCGCGTGCCTACGGCAATGGTCGTTGACATGATGCGATGAGGCGCGGGCATGCGCGCGACGTAGACGATCTCGCTGCCCTGGAGGATCGCCGCCGAGCAGGACTCCTTCAGGGCGTGGCTGAGCTCTTTCATCAACGGCTCGGCCCGGTCGAGCCACGACTGGGTGGAGAGGTAGGCGAATCCAAGCTCGAGGATGCGGGGGGCAAGCGAGAAGTTGCGGCCGCTGCGCGAGACGTAGCCGAGCTCAGCCAGCGTCAACAGAACGCGGCGCGCGGTCGCCCGCGACAGATCCGCCGCCGCGGCAGCTTGCGACAGCGTCATCGCCGGGCGTTGCTCGCCAAAAGACCCGAGCACGGCGAGGCCCTTCGCTAGTGTCGTCATGAACTCTTTGTCACTGTCGCGGGAGGCGTTGCGCTCGGACGTTGACACCCCGTGGTCCCTCACAGAAGATGGCCGGATAACGAACAGATGTTCGATAGTCGAACCTGTTCGTTGACTGGTCAAGCCCCTGTCGCGCGAGGCGTTCGGTCGTAAAAATGAGCCCGACCGGCACGCGACGGGGATCCGCTTTCCCTCGGACAACTGTCCACGGACGACACCGTCAAAGACTTTCTCTGGGAGGAGACAAGAACCATGCTGAGATTTGCTTCGACCATCGCCGCCGGCGCAATCGCGGCGCTTATGATGAGCGGCGCGGCGGCGGCGCAGGACAAGATCAAGATCGGCTTCGCAGTTTCCAAGTCCGGCCCGAACGCGGCCGGTGCCGGCATCACCACCATTCCCAACTACAAGCTCTGGCTGAGCGATATCGAAAAGGCCGGCGGGCTTAAGCTCGGCGACAAGCGCGTGCCGGTCGAAGTCGTCGAATATGACGACCAGTCGAGCAACGAGGAACTGATCAAGGCGGTCGAACGACTCGTCAATCAGGACAAGGTCGACATCCTTCTGTCGCCATGGGGCACGGGAATGAACCTCGCCGTCGGCCCGACCTTCAACAAGTACGGCTACCCGCACATGGCGGCGACCGCAGCAACCGACCATGCTTACGAAATGGCGCAGCGCTGGCCGAATTCGTTCTGGATGCTAGGCACTTCCACGATGGGCGCCAACGCCCTCGTCGAGGTACTGACCAAGCTCAACAAGGCCGGCAAAATCAATACCAAGATCGCGATGGTGAGTGTCGCCGATGCCTTCGGGATCGAGCTTTCCACTGCGGCACGCCCGGCCTTCAAGGCGGCCGGATTCGAACTCGTCATGGACGAGAGCTACCCGATCACGACCGAGGATTTCGGACAGTTGATCAACGCGGCGAAGGCGAGCGGTGCGGACACGTTCGTCGCGTTCTCGTACCCGCCGGATACGTTTGGGCTTTCCGGGACAGCCATTGCCACCGGCTACAACCCGCCGGCCTTCTACACCGCGGTCGGAACGGCCTTCTCAATTTATCGGGACGTCATCTTGCATGACAACGTCGATGGTGTGCTCGGCGTTGGCGGGGTGAATACCGACGACCCCAAGTTCAAGGACTACGCCAAGCGTCACCTCGAAGTGACCGGTCAACCGCCGGACTACTGGGCGAGCCCCGTGACCTATGCCAGCCTCGAGATCCTGCAGCAGGCGATCGAGCGCGTCGGCAAGATCGACAACGCAGCCATCATCAAGGAGATCCAGACGGGCTCGTTCGATACGGTCGCCGGAACGATCAAGTTCGACCGCAACGTCAACACCAACGTGTGGTGGGCCGGCCAGTGGCAGAACGGTGAGTTCCACGGACTTGCCCCCTCGACCATGGCCGGAGCCAAGGAGCCGATCGCTCCGAAGCCTGCGTGGAAGGCAGCGAAATAAGAGAACGGCAGACGCAACAGACGAAGGCACCGGCGGCAAGAGGTCCGTGACCGCCCTATGATTGCTGTCGACATCATCATCTCCGGGCTCATCCTCGGAGGCATGTACGCGATGGTCGCCGTGGGGCTGACGCTCCAATACGGCGTGTCGCGGATCATGAACCTCGCCTACGGCGAGGTGCTCGTCGCCGGCGCCTTTGCCGCCTATTGGCTGTATGCTGCCCACGCGATGAGCCCGCTTGTCGGACTCGTGCTCATCGTGCCGGTAGCGTTCGTGGCCAACTGGGCGATTTACCAGTTCCTGCTGATGCCGTTGGTGAAGCGCGCGAAGTCGCGTGAGGCACTTGAGGGAGACTCGATCCTCTTCACGTTCGGCCTTCTGTTCGTGCTGCAGGGGATCGGCCTCTCCGTTTTCGGCAGCCAATATTACAGCTATCCGTTTCTCCGCGTTCCGGTTGACGTGTTGGGCGTCACGGTTCCCGCAAACCGGCTCGTCGGCGCGCTCGTCGCCCTTGCCGTCTGCGGCGCTCTGTACCTGTTCATGACCACGACGACGAGCGGGATGGCGATCCGCGCCGTCGCCGTCGATCCGCGCGCGGCGCGACTGGTGGCGATCGACGTCACCAAAGTATCGGCGCTGGTCTTTGCTGGCGGTGGCGCGCTTTGCGCGGCGGCCGGCGCGCTCATATCGATGTTCCAGACGTTCAGCGTCGCCGGCGGCATGACCTTCACCATGAAAGCGCTGGTCATCGTCATCATGGGCGGTGTCGGCAACTTTGCCGGGACGCTCGTCGCGGCGATGCTTCTCGGCATGACGGAAGTCGTCGTCAGCCGTCTGGTCGATCCCATCCTTACCCTGGCCGCCGACTTCGTGATCTTTCTCGGTTTGCTCCTTGTCCGCCCGGCAGGCATCTTCGGACGGGCGACGTGACGGCGCGTCTCCTCTGGCAGTTACCGGCGCTGGTGATCGCGTTGGCGGCGCTCGCTTATTTTCCGAAGGTCGCCGACGGCTACTACCTCGCGCTTGGGATCACCATGCTCACTTTCGTCGTCCTGGCAACGGCGTGGGCGCTCTTCTCTGGGCCGACGCGATACATCTCGCTCGCCACGGCGGCGTTCTACGGGATCGGCGCCTACACCAATGCCATCCTGTGGGAGAAGCTGCCGCAGGCAGGCGTGGTCGCCGTGGCCGCGCTGCTCGCTGTCGCTGTTGCAGCGATCGTCGGTCTCTCGACACTCCGCCTCCGCGGCATGTATTTCGTTATCTTCACGTTCGGCCTCGCCGAACTGATCCGGCAAATCGTCACCTGGTATGAGACCAAGGTTACCGGCACCGTGGGCCGCTACATCTTCCTCACGATCCCGACGGAACAGTATTACTGGTCGCTGCTGGGACTCACGGTCGGAGTGTTCGCCGTCGGCTGGTTCATCGGCCGCTCGCGACTCGGCCTGGCGCTCCGCGTCATCGGAGATGACGAAACGGTCGCGCGTCATGTCGCCATCAACACGACCGCATCGAAGCTGATTCTGTTCACGATCAGCGCGGCGTTCATGGCTGCTACCGGGGCGATCGTGGCGCCGCGCGTGACCTACATCGAGCCGATCATCGCATTCAACCCGCTAATCTCGTTCCAGGTAGTGATCATGGCGCTGCTCGGCGGCACCGGGAAACTCTACGGGCCACTCGTCGGCGCGGTGCCGCTGGTCATCATCATCGAGATCATCTCGGCGAATTTCTCCAACCATCTTGCGTTGGTGCTCGGCATTGTCTTCATCGTCGTCGTCTATTTCCTGCCAGGTGGCGTGACCGGCCTCGTCGATCGCTGGCGTACGGGGACGCTCCGTCTGCCTGCGCTGACGACAGCCCCACCGCTCATGAGATCAGCGAGCGCGGTGCTCGAGTTAGTCGGCGTGCGCAAGAGCTTCGGCGGGCTTGTTGCCGTCGATGATCTCAGCCTGTCCGTCGAGGCCGGCGAGATACTGGGCCTTATCGGACCGAACGGCTCCGGCAAGACGACTGCGCTCAACCTGATCTCCGGATTGCTTCGTCCCGACACCGGCGAAATCCGCTTTCGCGGATATCCCATCGCCGGGATGCCGGCTCACCAGATCGCGCGGCTTGGCGTCGCGCGCACGTTCCAGCTGGTGCGGGTGCTCGAAAATCTCTCGTGTCTGGAGAATGTCATCGCGGGGCTCGCGTTTCGTCCCGATCCACTGTGGGGAGCTGCCGCGCGGGAACGCGCGGGCGCCCTACTCGACCGCGTCGGGCTTGGCGCACGCGCCAATGTTCCCGCCGGGCAGCTGACTTATATCGACCAGAAGCGATTGGAACTTGCCCGCGCACTAGCGCTCGAACCGGACCTGCTGCTGCTTGACGAATGGCTGGCGGGCCTCACCGCTCGCGAGCTTCAGATCGGCATTGAGCTTGTCCGGTCGCTCCGAACTGAGGGGCTGGCGATCATCCTTGTCGAGCACGTCATGGATGCCATCCGCTCGCTCTGCGACCGTTGCGTGGTGATGAACGCCGGGCGCAAGATCGCCGACGGACCACCGGCCGCGGTGCTCGCCGAGCGTGAGGTCGTCGCCGCATATATCGGGGGTGCCGTTGCTTAGGGTCTCCCACATCGCCGCCGCGTACGGCAAACATCTCGCGCTCGCCGATATCGATCTCGACGTCGACGGCGGCGAGGTGGTGGTGATCCTTGGGGCGAACGGCGCCGGCAAGAGCACGTTGCTCAAGGTGATTGCCGGCTTGGTCCCTCACCTGCCCGGCGGGTCGATCAGCCTCGGTAGCCGCGAGCTCGGCGTGTTGGCAACGCACGAGATCGTGGAGGCTGGGATCGCTCTGGTGCCGGAAGGACGTGGCATCTTCGCCGATCTGACGGTGCGCGAGAACCTCATGCTCGGGGCCTACGCCCGCCGCGCCCGTGGGAACGAGAAACGCAATCTCGACCTTGTCATCGATCTTTTCCCGCGACTCAAGGAGCGCTTCGGTCAGGTCGCCCGCACCATGAGCGGCGGCGAACAGCAGATGGTGGCTATCGGCCGGGCCATGATGGCCGCGCCGGAGTATCTCCTCCTCGACGAGCCTTCGCTCGGACTTTCGCCGCTGCTCGCGCACGAACTATTCCAGTCGCTGGGACGGATCCGGCTGACAGGCGTCGGCGTGCTACTGGTGGAGCAGAACGCCAAGCTTAGCCTCGCGATCGCCGACCGTGGCTACCTGATCGAGACCGGGCGGATTGTCGGACATGGCGAAGCCGCCGATCTCAGCGCCGACCCGGCCGTGCGCGAGGCTTACCTCGGCGTTGGGGAAGTCCAACGGCCGATCCTGCTGGCGGAGGACAATCCTCCCAGCAAGCGTGGCAACGGCGCGGGCGAGACTCTGCGGCAGATGGTGCCCGCGACTACGACGCGTTCCAGAACTGAGACCAGACCCGCGGCGGTATTGCCGCCAACGGGCCGAGCATCGGAGGGAAGACCCATGTTCCACACAAAGCTCATCATCGCCGATCGCGACGTCGCGGCAGGCGGCGACCGGACGTTCGACCGGCTGGACCCGATGACCGGCGACATCGCCACACGCGCGGCCGCGGCATCTGTTGGGGACGCGCAGAAGGCCGCAGACGCCGCCGCGGCCGCTTTTCCGGAGTGGTCGGCGCTACCGCCGGTGGAGCGGCGGCGCCTGCTGCTCAAGGCCGCCGACATCCTGCAGTCGAAGGCGGAAGATTTTGCCGCTGCTGTGGTCACTGAAACCGGCAGTCCGGCGCACTGGTCGCACTTTAACGTCGGGCTCGCCGCCGACATGATCCGCGAAGCGGCGTCGATGACGACGCAGATTACCGGCGAGGTGATTCCCTCCAACCGGCCGGGATCGACCTCGCTATCGATCCGGCAGCCGGTCGGCGTGATCCTGTCGATCGCGCCGTGGAACGCGCCGATCATTCTGGGTGTGCGCTCCGTCGCTATGCCGCTCGCCTGTGGCAACACGGTGGTGTTCAAGGCATCGGAGAACTGCCCACGGACCCACAGCCTGATCGTCGAAGCCTTCCGCGAGGCGGGCCTGCCGAAGGGCGCCATCAACCTCGTCAGTAATGCGCCAGAGGATGCCGCCAAGATCGTCGAGGCGCTGATTTCGCATCCGAAGGTGAAGCGCATCAACTTCACAGGCTCGACCAAGGTCGGCCGTATTATCGCCGAGCTGGCGGCGCGCCACCTGAAGCCGGTACTGCTCGAGCTCGGCGGCAAGGCACCGCTGATCGTGCTCGACGATGCTGATATCGACGAGGCGGTCAACGCGGCGGTGTTCGGCGCCTTCGCCAATGCCGGGCAGATATGCATGTCGACGGAGAAAATCGTCCTCGAC
>JAYTZZ010000205.1:0-7605 GCA_043741595.1 Hyphomicrobiales bacterium
GATCGAGGTTGAAGTTTCAGACGACTACTTTGACGACCTGAAACATCACTTCGATTCGATGACTTCCGACCCTGACATTATGCTGTGCTCGCCGATGGCGGCTGCAGCACTTGCTCACGTTCTCCGCACTAACCGCGGAGATTAGAGAACGTATTCTCCGCACATGTCAGGAGTTTTAACGCGCCAAATAGCGCCCCAATTTCCCGTTTCGTTCATGGTTTATACGAAACAGACAAAGTCAAATTTCTTAACAGTTTCTTAGCGTTTAGAGTGGCGCGCCCAAGGGGAATCGAACCCCTGTTCCCGCCGTGAAAGGGCGGTGTCCTGGACCGCTAGACGATGGGCGCGGCGGGTTGCGTTATAGAGGCGTTCGCCAGGCCGTCAAAGGCCGTTTTGCCTACCATGCGCCCGTGTTCGGCATCGACTTCCACGGCTCGGCTGGCGCCTTGGCGCTGCCCTTCTGCAGAATCTCGACGGAGATGTTGTCGGGCGAACGGACGAAAGCCATGTTGCCGTCGCGCGGCGGCCGGTTGATCGTGACTCCGGCCTTCTGAAGCTTGTCGCAGAAGGCGTAGATGTCATCGACTTCGTAGGCGAGGTGCCCGAAATTGCGGCCGCCAGTATAGACCTCCGGGTCCCAGTTGTAGGTGAGTTCGACCGGTGCATCCTCCTGGCCAAGCGGGGCAAGGAAGATCAGGGTGTAGCGGCCCTTCTCGTTTTCGTGGCGGCGAAGTTCCTTCAAGCCGAGTAGATCGCGGTAGAAGTGCAGTGACTTCTCCATGTCCGTCACGCGCACCATGGTGTGGAGATATTTCATCGGCTGGCCCATTTCCGGTTCGATTCACGCTGGAGGCGGCAGCATAAGTGGCTGGTAACGAAAGGCAACTTGCCCAAGTGTGGCACGGACCACACAGCCATGCGCGGATGACACACGGAGGCGGGATTTGGGCTTTCCTGCGGTCCAGTGACTGCTATGGTTAAGTCGGATTCGGCGAGGCCAAAGCCGAAAGAATGCGGAGTATGAGGCAGTCGTATGGGGGCGAAAGCTTCTCCAGAACTATCGATCGACAGCGAAATCAACGAAGAGGCGCCAGTAGATCTCATTGAGATCGCCGGCGTCATCAAGTGGTTCGATGCTTCGAAGGGCTATGGGTTCATAGTCCCCGACAGCGGTCTGCCTGACGTTCTCCTTCACGTGACGTGTCTCCGGCGTGGCGGTTTCCAAACCGCTTACGAAGGTGCGCGCGTCGTGTGTGAAGTGCTCAATCGCGTCAAGGGCCTGCAAGCCTTCCGCGTGATCAGCATGGACGAATCGACAGCCATCCATCCGCCGCAGGTAACGACCGCGCGCACCCATACAACCGTGACGCCGACGAGCGGTCTCGAGCGGGCCGTGGTCAAGTGGTTCAACCGCGTGCGCGGGTACGGCTTCCTGACGCGGGGCGAGGGAACTGAGGATATTTTTGTCCATATGGAAACGCTCCGTCGCTATGGGTTGACGGAACTGCGGCCCGGCCAGGTTGTGCTCGTACGCTACGGCGATGGCTCAAAGGGCTTGATGGCCGCCGAAGTTCACCCGGATGGCGGTAGCGGCGCTTTCGCCTCCCACTAGTTCATTAGTCGCGGTGTTGGCTTAGCCGCGCCGCGACCGATACTAAGCCCGATACCACCAGGAATGCGGCAAAGCCGCCCGTGATTGCGCGTGTCCCGATGTTCGGGATTAAATAGAACGTCGTCACGATGATGCCGACGATGTTGCCGGCCGACGATATGGCGAACAGGCCGCCGGAGATCGTGCCGGCGTCGGATGAATCGCGGAGCAGCAGGCGCACGGCCAGCGGCGAGTACATGCCAAGGACGACGAGAGGCGGGAAGCAGACGATGACGCCGCTGACGAAACGGGCGGTGGTGTCGTCAGGAATGTTGGTCAGGAAGTCTTCCAGCCCGCCGCCGATCAGCACCCAGATGAAAATCAGGTAAGCGGCGGAGACCAGCTTGATGGCGGCAGCGAAGGTGAAGGTCGGGAAGCGATCGGAAGCGACGCCGCCGATGAAGTACCCCGCCATCAGGCCGGCGACGACAATCGAGATGATCGTCGCCCAGGTGTAGATGTCGCTGCCGAAAAGCGGCGTCAGGATGCGGCTTGCCACCATCTCGAAGCCGAGCGTGATGAAGCCGAGTGTCGCTACGTCGACAACGACCAGCGCCGCCGCGCCGGCGCCGATGGCGAGGCGGCGATGAACTCCGGCGATCGTCATGTCTGCTTCTCGTTGTGGCGCTCGACCGCCTTCAGGTACTCGACGGGCGCGAAGTCGTCGGTGAGCGGCTTGGTCGACTCGTTCCATTGCGGAGCGAAGCGGTTCTCGAGAAGCTTCGGCAGGTCGTAGCGGAATTTGTATTTCGCCTGACGCTCGGCGGCGAGCTTCTGCAGCGTCGCCTCGTCCTTCTCCGGACCGTTGTAGGCGACGATGACGATATTGCCATCCCCGGAGATGAAAACGACGTGCTCGAAAGCCGACCTGATGGTCGCAACCGCGCTATCGAAGAGCATTGTGGTCGGTTCGACGTTCTGGACGGCAACGCCACCGGGCTTCAGGTGCGCCGCTACCAGCTTGTAGAACTCGCTTGTCAGCAGATGGAAGGGAACGAACGGCCCGCGATAGGCGTCGATCAGGATAACGTCGAATACATTGTTGGTCTTGGACAGGTAGACGCGGCCGTCCTTGACCTCGATGGCGAAGTTTTGCTCGGGCCGCACATTGAAATAGGTGTCGGCAAGTCGCACGACCTCGGGGTCGAGCTCCACGGCCGTAAAGGAGAGCTCCGGTACGGATTTGTGCAGGTACCAGGCCGTGCGCCCGCCGCCGAGGCCGATGATCGCGGCGTCGTTCAGCGCCGCGGGATAAGCGAGGGCGCCTGCCACCATCAACCGGGTGTACTCGACCGGCAGCTCGAGTTCGTCGTTCGGATTGACGATCGACTCGACGTAGTTGAGCCGCTTTGCCCCGAACAGGAGCATCAACCTGCCGTCCGCCTGCCGGTAGACGCTGATGTCGTTGTAGAGCGACTCGACCTTTGTCACGAGCGCCGGTTCGGTGCTGGCGATTGAGGTCACCTCGCGCGCGGGCGGCGGCGTCCTCGCGGAAACGAACGCGTAGGCGGCGATGGCGGCGACGACCGGGGCAACTACCACCGCGCCCCAGATCAGGAGGGGGGAACGCCGGGGTCGAGGGTTCGCGGAGGAACGGTTTTCTGCCGGGCGCTTCGCACGAGTACTCATCGGCAGGAAGTTTCCGCTTATCGGGGGTGAACGCTCAAGTTGAGCGGGCGGAAGTATAGCGGCAGCTTCCCGCCATTCAACAAGAGGAACTGCCCGCTGACATTCGGTTCGCTTTTTCCGTAGCCGGATGGTGCATAGGGAAGAACGTTTGACGCAAAAACTGGCGACCCCGGCAGGGCTCGAACCTGCGACCTGTGGCTTAGAAGGCCACTGCTCTATCCAGCTGAGCTACGGGGTCTTTCACCGCGGCTTTGCTAGTGCGTCCACGGCTGCGGCCGGCCGAAGCGGAAATTGTCGGAGTACGAGATCTTCTTCGGCGCGGGCTCCTTGGCGTCCGACACCACGAACGGAATTCCGTTTCGCTCGGCGTAGAGGACGGCTTCCTCGCGGGTGTCGAAACCCAATCTGATCTGACGGCGCATGTCGGCCGAGGAGGTGTATCCCATCAGCGGATCGGCCGCCGGGCGCAACTCGGGCTCGTACTCGAGCAGCCATTTCTCGGCCGCCGCGTTCCCCGATTGCATTGCCGTCCGCGCCGGCTTGTAGATGCGTGCGAGCATTCGCTCTCCTCAGTCGTTTCTCATCAGCTTCGCGAAGCGAAGGCCAATGGTCGGGGCGGCAGGATTTGAACCTGCGACCCTCTGGTCCCAAACCAGATGCGCTACCAGGCTGCGCTACGCCCCGAATTCCTCAAGAAAATCAATTGCCGCCTGACTTACACGGTCACTCCAGCCCCTTCAAGCGCCGGGTCCAGGGCGTTGCGGCGACTTGGAGCTTGCGGCCGGTGCGGTCAAAATATGGTGAATCCACAGGATAGTTCGCCCGGGGGCTTGTCAAAACCCGCGAATCGCGACTCGAAGCCGTCATCATGATGGGTTAGCATAGCGAGTAACCCGGAGACTTCGCTGTGTTGAAGCGCGTACTGGCCGGGCTCATTCTCGTCGTTGTTGCGGCGAGCGGTGCCGCCGCCCGGCCATTTGCAAATGCGGACGCCTCCTATGTGCCCGGCAATCTTGCTGTGGCGCCGAGCGTTTCGTCGCGTCCGAAAGAGACTGCTGCGGTGCTGGTGCTCGTCGCCGCCGAGCAAGGCCAAGGCGACGAAGAATATAACCTCACCGTCAAGTTCAACGGCGGCGATGCCGCCCCGAAGCCAGCCGCCAAACTTCCTTCCTCCGGCGATCTTGCGCTGTCCGGAGATGATCGTTGGGTGGCCATTGCGAGCGCCGAGACCGTCGATGAGGCGATTGCGATTGCTCAAGTCTACGAACAGCAAAAGTCGCGCGTTGTCAGGGCTCGTAATGGCTTTTTCGCCGTCGTTTTGGGTCCATACCCCACCAGCAACATTTCAAGTTTCCGCAAGTCCTACACAGGGCCGGAGCTTCCTGCGAAGATTCTGCTGACGCGCGGCACGGACTACCTGGCGACGATGTGGCCGGCGACCGCCGAGGTGCCCAAACCCGATCCCCTTGCTCAGAGTCCGGCCGTCACGATTGCCGAGCAGGTCGACAATTCAACCTCACCCCCCGCCCAGCCCAAGGCAGTCGACGAGACTGTCGTCGCCGCCTTCGCGGAGCAGCTTGAGAATTCGGCAGCGTCACCCCCACCGACGGAAGCATCCGATCAAGTCGCCAGTGCTACCGCCGGACCGGTCAATGATCCCGACGTTGCCTATGATCGCGGTGACTACGCGACCGCCTTGAAGCTTTGGAAACAGAACGATCCGGCGCAGACTGCGGTGACGTCGGAGGCGCCTGCAGCGGAGAGTCTGCCGCCAGAGAATCTGGCGTTGTCCGGCGATGACAGATGGGTGGCCATTGCCAGCGTCGAAGACGCGGAGGCCGCGACCGTGATTGCGCGTGCCTTCGCGGAACAGAAATCGCGGGTCGTCAGAGCCCGGAATGGGTGGTTTGCGGTGGTGCTCGGACCATACCCGACGAGCGACATTTCAACGTTTCGCGAGTCCTACACAGGTCCCGAGCTTCCCCCAGGCATCCTGTTCACGCGGGGCACAGACTACATGGCGACGATATGGCCAGCGCCGGGAGAGGTCCCAGCGGCGGCACCGGTCGCTGAGGCGGCGCCAGTCGATGCGGTGGCACCGGTTGCTGAGGCAGCGGCCGTCGATGCGGTGGCACCGGTTGCTGAAGCAGCTGCCGTCGATGCGGCGGAACCGATCGTAGCCAGTGTGGCCTCGGCTGAAAGTGGCCAGATGGCGACGACGGCGCCCGCGCCGTTCCGACCGATCGCCGAGTTGCAGCCATTGGCCGAGCAGGGCGATGCCAGTGCCCAGGACAGTCTCGGCACCGCGTACGTCAAGGGCGATGGTGTGCCGCAGGACTATGTGCTGGCGCACATGTGGTTCAACCTTGCGGCCGCGTTGGGTAACGAAGCTGCGCGCGAGAGCCGCGACGCGGTCGCCAAGGTGATGACGCCAGATCAGATCGCCGAGGCGCAGCGACTCGCGCGGCAATGGAAGCCTGTCGTCGCGGCGCAGTGATGTTCAGCTAGATTCCGTAAATGCGTCGGGCGGTGCCGCCGAGAATCTTGCGCTGATCCTCCTCCGGCAATCCGGCGATCAGGTCCTCGATCCCACGCCAAGCTTGCTGAAAGGTCGCGCCAAGCAGGACAACCGGCCAATTGCTGCCGGCCATCACGCGGTTCGGGCTGAAAAGCTCGATAACACGAGCTGCGTATTTGCGGAGCGCGGGCGTTGACCAGGTCCACCGAACGACCAATGCGAGACCAACAGAGAGCTTCACCGACATGTTCGGGAGTTCGGCAGCGCGGGCAATCTGTGTTGCCCAGGGCTCCCAGCCCTCTTCCGGGACGGGCGGGTTGCCCATATGATTCAACACGACCTTGAGATTAGGCATGAGCCGCGTCATCGCCAGCAGAGACTCGAACTGCGCGTCGTTGACTGGAATGCCCTCGAAGACCAATCCGGCCTTTGAGAGCAAGCCAAGCGATTCCAGCACGGCCGGCTGCAGCAGCCACTTTGGGTCTGGCTCATAAGCGATGAGGTGGCGGATACCGACGAGCTTGCCGCGCCCGGCGAGGCGCTCCAGCGCCGTCGCGCACGCCGCGGGGTCGGCGAGCGGCACCCAGCCAACCACGCCGGCGACATAGTCGAGCTTCTCTTGAAGATCGAGGCAGTATTCGGTCTCGCCGACGTCGTTCAGCAGTTGAACCAGAATGGTCTTGTCGATGCCGCATTCTGCGAGCGCCGGGCGCAGATCGGTGTCGCTGAAGTCGCGGTCAAGCCGCTTACCGACCGCGGGCGGAAACGATGCCGGGAATCTGGCGCGGTCCTGAAAGTGATGGTGGCAGTCGATGACTGGCATTTCCATGCGACATTCCCCTAGTCAGAGCACCGCTGCGGCCCCAAGCAGGTGGTGCCTTGCCGAGTCCCGCTGAGCCTTCCATGAAATCACAAAGCGGTCCGATCGCGCTGCTGTCGCCAAGATAGTCGACGATCGGGAGGATCGCTTGCAATGCCGCCGTCCCGGGCCTGAATGCAGGGTCGGCGGCAAGCGGCGTCAGCCAGGCGAGACGCCACGAGCGCGCCGCCAGTCGGCGAACCGCGTGAGTCATGGACAGAGCATCGCCGCGTTCCAGTCCGTCGGAGAGCACGACGACCAGCGCGCCGCGCGAAGCGCGCGAGAAACGCGGAACCGAGAGGAATGCACCAAGGCTTTCGGCGATGCGCGTGCCGCCGTCCCAATCGGCGACCGCCGGCGCGATTTCTGCGAGCGCGCGAGCGAGGTCCTTGTGGCGGAGCGAACGTGTCAGGCGGGTCAGCCGCGTGCCGAAGGAGAACGTCTCGACCGCGGGGAGCGTCTGGGTGAGGGTGTGGGCGAAACGGAAATAGTCTTCCGTGTGCGCCTTCATCGAACCGGAGATGTCGATGAGGAGAAGCACGCGACGTAGCTTTTCCCGGCGCTTCGTCCAGGCGGGTGCTGCGGCACTGGCTCCACCGCGCACCATGCGCGACAGGCTGCGGCGAAGATCGATGCGATTGCCAGCGTTGACGGCGACATGGCGATATCCTCGGCGATGCGGTGCCCGGTCGGCGAGGGTGCGTTGCATTGTGCGCAGCCGCTCGCTGGCGGATAGAGGGGAGAAACGTTTCAGCGACAGCGCTTCTGCGGCGGTCGCTGCGGCACCGGACTCGTTCGCCTGTTCGGCGACATGCGGCTCCAACAGGCTGGAATTTGACTCGCTCGCGGTCGATTCCTCGTTCGCGCCGGAATCCTTAACCGGGATCGCACCTGTGGCGCCGCGAAAGACGGCATCGAAGAGCGCGTTGAATTCGCCGATGCGCTCTG
>JAYTZZ010000206.1:0-16855 GCA_043741595.1 Hyphomicrobiales bacterium
AACAAGGTCACGGTTGGTAGGCCGCTGGCGAACGTCGTCGACAGGCCCGCGAGGATGATGATCGTCGTGCCGACGAGCACCGGGCCGACCTCGCGGGAAGTCTCGATCAATCGCCTATCGAGCGGCTCGTCGGGGCTGCGCAGCACGAGGAAGCGGTTGATGTAGTGGATGGTGTCGTCGACGGCGATGCCGAAGGCGACGGTCAACGCGATGACGCTGGTGAATTGCATCCCGCGTCCCGAGAGATAGAGAAGGGCTCCCGTCGCGAACAATGGCAGCGTGTTGGCGAGGCACGACACCACGCCGATCGGGATATTGCGGAACGCGATGATCATCAGGAAGATGTCGCCGAAGACGGCGGTGGCAAGGCTCCAGTTAAGACTGACGATGGTGCGCGAAGCCTCGCGGTTGAGGACGACCGTGACTCCGGTGACAGCGACCGGCTCGCCGGGATCGGCGGCGGCGACCGCTGCTTCGATCGCGGCGACGCGGGCGTCGAGGACATGCGTCGGAGCTTCCTGCACGTTGACGGTCACAAGGGCCTCGCCACCGGGGCCGAGGAAACGCGAACGCGTTTCCGCCGACATTTGAGCCAGGGCCGCGTCGAGTTTCGCCGTGGCTCGCGGGTCGTTGTCACCTCCCAGCCACTCATAGAGACTCCAGATCGAAAGCGGCGTGGCCGCACCCTCAACGCCGGCCGCGGCGCGATGGACCCGGCCGATGAGCCCAAGCCGCTCGGGAGAAGTTGCGGGCAGGGCGGTTTTCGGAATGACGATCTGAATGGGAAATGCCCCGCCGAATTCCTTGTCGAAGCGGCCGAGCGCGGCGTTGGCGATATTGTTCTTGGGCAAATGCTCGCGGATCGAGTGCTCAGCCGGGACGTTCCAGTACATGAAACCGAGAACCACGAAGAGAAATGCCGAGGTCAACCCGAGAGCGCGGGAATGACGGACCACGAAACGCCCGAGCGCTTCGCTCGGCTTCTCGACGCGCGTTAGAAGATCGAGGGCCGAGCCGTGATCCGGAGCCCAGTAGCGGCCGATGGCGATTGCGCCGAGCGCGTGGCCGATGAGGACCATGGGGCAGGCGATGAGCATCGCCGCCGTGCCGATCCAGGCGAAGTTCCTGACGATGGCGATGTCGGTGATGGCGAGCGAAGCGAAGGCGCCAGCGACAGTGAGTGCGGTCAGCATGCAGGCAGCGCCGACTTCCTTCTGCGCCAGCCACTCGGCTTCCAGAGGCGTTTTGCCCAGCTCGCGATGCTTTCGCCAAGCGTGGCTCAAGTGCATGCCGTCGGCGTAACCGAGGATCATGACAAGCGCCGGGATCACGTTCGACATGACCGTGACCTTGACGCCGAACAGACCCATGCCGCCCAGAACCGCGAGTCCGGCGACGATCGCCGGGATCGCGGTGAGCGAGGCCCCGACAATCGAGCGGAACGCGATCAGGCTCATGACGAAGCCGATGATGGCACCGACGCCGTTCAGCACGATCTGGTCGCGCTTGAGAAGATCGAGGATACCGAGGCGGACCGTCGGGAAGCCGGTGAGAGTTACCGTTAACCCGCTGTCACCGAGAATTTCGCCGGCGGTTCGTTCAATTTCCGAATTCAATATCCGCGCAACCTCAAGCGGCGCCTTTTGCTGAGCGGGTGTGACGATGAAGACCATCGCCTTGCCGTCGGCGGAGAGCAGCTTCGCGCCGAGTACGGGATGGGCACGGATGCGTTCGGCGAGCGCTGGCGTCAGGCCCGCTCCGGCATCGCTGACGAGCGGTGGCGCATCGCCATTTGCGTCGGGCGTCTCGCGGAGTGCAAACAGCGAATATACGCTGCGGACGCCCTCGGCGACCTGCATCTCGAACTGGAAATCCTGGAGCCGCTGGAAGACGTCAGGATCGCCGAGACGATCGCCTTCGACGAGCACGATGGTCTCGTTCTCGGGATCGACGAAATCGGCCGTGGCGGCTTTGTAAAGTTGGTAGGCGGCGGAGTTGCTGGCGAAGGTGTTGCGGAGGTCGGCGTCGAAGGAGAGCCGGGTGATGCCGTAGCCGGCAATGGCGAGCAGGATGGCGACGATCAGGGCAGTAGCGCGGGGCCAGCGGAGTGCCAGCCAGGCGACACGCTCGAGACCGAAGCCAATGGATTTCATCAGGAATCCGGGAAGGACAGAACCAGCGGACGCTTTTGACCGCTCACCCCGGGCCTGTCAAACTTGCCCGACATGAAAGCGGAAACGTTCATCTTCGCCGACGATGGTGACATCCCGAACAATCGGTTGCCGTTGATCGTCTACGTCGGAGCCATTGATCCACCAAAGGACGACGTTGCGGGCGCGTTCGAGGATTTGTTCCACCGGAACGGGTGGGGACGGAGCTGGCGGAGCGTTGTATTTCCCTTCCACCACTATCATTCCAACTCCCACGAGGTGCTGGGCATTGCCGCCGGCAATGTGACGCTTCGCACGGGTGGTGAGGCTGGCGGTGCCACCATCGAAGCGAGTACCGGCGATGCGTTGCTCATCCCGGCGGGCGTGGGTCACAAACGGTTGTCGCCGAGCGATGGTCTGATCGTCGTCGGCGCCTATCCACCTGGGCCGGACTACGACCTCCTGCGCGAAGGCGCGGAGGACAAGGCCCGCATCCGCGCGCGCATCGCGGCGGTCGCCCTGCCGGCGACGGATCCTGTGGGCGGCAAGGACGGAGCAATGCGGACGCTTTGGAAATAGGCGGCTACGACTCGCTCTTGCCACCGAGCGGCCGAAGCGCCGCCATGACGTCGGCGATGCGCGGCGGGCTCCCGTTGATGAACGGTAGTGGCCGGCAGACCTCGATCGCCGCAATCCCGACCCGCGCGGTGAGCAAGCCGTTGACGACGCCTTCGCCGAGCCTCGCCGACAGCCGCGCCGCGACACCGTGGCCGACGATTTGCTGGATGAGCGAATCCCCTGCGGCGATGCCTCCGGTGACCGCGAGATGGCTGATGGTCTCGCGGGTCAAGCGAAAGAAGCCGATCGTGCCGGGGCGTCCGCCGTAGAGCGTGGCGAGGCGTCGGATAAGACGGAGGATTTCCGAGCCGACGAACAGGAGGTCGACGAGCGCGCGCGGCGAGATGGCGGTGACCAGCGCGACGCGCTTCGCCGATGACAGCACCATGCGGCGCGCGGCTTCGTCCATCGGCAGCAGGAGTTCCGTCTCGGCGAGGCCGATGAGGTCGCGGCCGTCGATGATCTCACCGCGGTGGCGGGCAAGGGCGGCGCGGCCGCGCGCCGTTTCCGGGCGTCTTCGGTAAAGCGTGTTGATCTCGCGCATTACCACAAGCGCAGCGTCACGATCATCGGCGATCGCCGCGTCATTGGCGCGGGCGTGAATGAGGTGCACCCGTCGGAGCCGCAAGATGCCGATGATTTCCCGCGCGGCGAGGACGACGATGGCGACTACGGCGAGCACGGTCAGGACAATCGCGAGCCAACCCAACCAGTCGTTGCGGCTGAAGAGATCGCGGACGAGATTGTCGATGGCGATGCCGATGGCCAGCGTGATGAGCCCGCCAACGGCAGCGAAAAGGATGCCCAGCCAGCGGCGACCGCGCTTCTTCGGCTGCACAGAAACGGCGGCGCCTTTTTCGAGCGCCGCGTCTTCCTCGGCGCTCGCCTCGGGGTAAAGCTCCTCCGCCTCGAAGCGGACCTCGTCGAGATTGAAAGCGGTCGGGCGCCGGGTCATGCGAGCTTGTCTCCGAGCAGGAATTCCAGCGCGCGGTCGAGGCGGATGTGGGGAAGCGACAGCGTCAGCCCCTCGGCGGTGCGCTCGAGCTTCGGCGGGCGGAAGCGAACGAATCTTACGTCCGTCGGTGTGCTGCCGGCCTTGAACACTGCTTCAGAGTTTTTCGGCAAATCGCCCGGGAAGATGGCGACCTCGGTGTTGCCGTCGAAGGTGCGCCCGTCGACGGTTTCTCCCGGAAGCGGGGTGCCGATGATGCTCGGCAGCGTCTCACCGGCGCTGGTGACGCTTGCCTCGCGCGTGGCGCGCACCGATGCGAGCGCTAGTACCTCGACCTTGGCGCCGGCGAACTTCGCCCGTTCGGCGGCGCGCGCCACGAGATACCCGAGGATTGCTTCCAGGCGATCATGGTCGCCGTGGTGCAGATGGTCGGCCTTGGTGGCGACGAAGAGAATCCGATCGATCTTGCGGCTCACGAGGCCGCTCAGCCAGTTGGTGCGGCCGAGGCGGAAGGAGGCGAGCACGTTTGCCAGCGCCGTCTCGAGTTCCGCAATCGCCGCGGGTCCGGCGTTCAACGCCGAGAGCACGTCGGCCAGCACGATCTGGCGGTCGAGGCGCGCGAAATGATCGCGAAAGAACGGCCGCACCACGACCGACTTATAGGCCTCGTAGCGCCGCGCCATCATGCGAGCGAGCGAGCCGGCAGCGCCGTCGCCGGTGATGTTGAGCGGCGAGAACGTGAGGGCGGGCGAATTGTCGAGATCACCCGGCATGAGGAAGCGGCCGGGCGGTTCGGTCGAAACCGCGCCGTCGGCCGTGCGCGTGCCGCGGAGATATGCCGTAAAGAGCGCGGCGAGTTCGCGAGCGACCGCCTCGTCCTCCGCGGCGTCGGCCTTGATTGAAGCCAGTCGCGTCAGCCACGGCGCCGCGTGGCCGCGATGCGCAGCGGTTCCCGCCTTGGCGACCGCGTCGCGCGACCAGTCGGCGTAGCTCTTGTGAATCAGCGGCAGGTCGAGAAGCCACTCGCCGGGATAGTCGACGATGTCGAGGTGTAGCTTGCCGCTGCCGACGGTGCGGGAGACGAACGACGCCGACTCGTAGCGCACGGTCAACCGCAGCTCGCTGATCTGGCGGGTCGAGTCGGGCCAGATACGCTCGTCGACCAGCGCCTTCACGTGACGCTCGTAGTCGAAGCGCGGCACGTGATCGTCGGGCTGCGGCTGGAGGGCTGCGCCGGCGACGCGGCCGGCTGCATACGACTTGAAAAGCGGTAGTCGGCCGCCGTGGATGAGATTGTGGACGAGGGCGGTGATGAAAACCGTCTTGCCGGCGCGAGCTAACCCTGTGACGCCGAGACGCACCGTCGGCGTGACGAGGCCGAATGCGCGGTCGCCGAGATTGGCGAGAACGAGGCGCGTTTCGTCGGTGATCGTCGTCAATTGCACAGGCGTTGGGCTCCGGTCACGGCCCCATGTAAGCAACGGCGGCGAATCGCGCTAGTCGTCGGCGTCGAAGGCGCCGAGATCCTTGGGCCGGCGGAACGCCAGAAGCTCGCCGCTTCCCGGGCTGATTGCTCCCCAAGCCGGCACATCAAAGGCGATCACCGCAAGGGCGGCGGTCGGAAACTTGCCGCTCAGCATCGCGTGCAGCGCGGCGTCGCCCGAGCCCGTCAAGGCGAGGGCGGTGCGATGGATGGTGGGGTTGTGGCCTATGACGAGCAGCCGCTGCGCGCCACCTCCGAGCGCGGCGATGGTCTCACCATAGTCACCGCCGCCGTCGTAGAGATCTTCGGGAAAAGTTGTACTCGGTTCCTTGTCCAGATGGCCGACCACGGCGGCGAGAGTCTCGCGCGTGCGCTTCGCCGGCGAGCATAGGACCGCGTCCGGCGGCTCCGTCGCTATTGCTTCGCCCATGAGTCCGGCGTCACGTCGCCCTCGCGCCGCGAGCGGGCGGTCGCGATCGGCGATGCCGTTTCCGGCGGGCATCGCTTTGGCGTGACGGAGGAGGAGGAGATGCAACATCGGTGTTCCGGCAAACCTCGCTCAGAAAGGAATACGCCCGCGAGATTGCTCGCGGGCGTGGGAAACGTCTAGCTATGAGGCGACAGCACTAGCCCGGGAGGTTGCACCATGCCCAAAGGGTCGGGTTGACCTGCTTCTTGAATTGGCCGGCGTACGGACCGCTCGTCTGGAAGGACTTGTACTTCAGGCTGCAAGCGTACATCCAGCCGCTCGAGCCGACAACATAGCCGCCATCGTATCCGGTCGGGGCTGGGCCCGGGCCGTAGTCGACCTGCTGAGAGCCGCCACCATACATGCAGTTATCGAAGGCATCGTCGTAGAGCTGCCGGCGTTTGGCGTCCGATAGGACGAGTCCGGTGCCAGCGCCGACGGCGCAGCCGCCGAGTACCGCACCGCCATTGCCGTTGGTGAGCAACTGGCCCGCGAGCGCGCCAAGACCGCAGCCGAGGGCGGCGCTGCCAAGCGGGTGGCTGTATTGCTTCATGTAATTCGTGGCGACCTGGTTGCAGTACGACGCGCTGGCGGCCGACGCTTCGCTGGCGGCCATTGCCAGGCCACCCATCAGGGCGGCAGCGGCAAGCATTTTCTTTATCATCTTGGGTGCTCCTCTGTTTCTGCTGACCGCGCCCTCTTGGGCCGCGGAAACGCTGGATTATTGAACCTTGATCCTCCGTACATGTACCAAACATGAACGGGCAGCAAGCTCATCTCTCACGCGTAGGAAACAATATATGGACGGCTCGTAACCGGTCAGTGACGGCGGTCACATTGAGTTTCGCCGATTTCTGCCGATCACTCGTCGCGATAGACGCGTTCGCGCCGTTCGTGGCGCTCCTGCGCCTCAATCGAAAGAGTGGCGATAGGGCGGGCGTCAAGGCGCTTCAGGCTGATCGGCTCGCCAGTCTCCTCGCAATAGCCATATGTGCCATCCTCGATGCGCTGCAGTGCGGCGTCGATTTTGGCGATAAGCTTGCGCTGGCGGTCGCGGGCCCGAAGCTCGATGGCGCGGTCGGTCTCTGAGGAGGCGCGATCTGCGAAATCCGAGTGGTTAGTGCTCTCGTCCTGAAGGTGTTGAAGCGTTTCCTTCGCCTCGCGCATGATGTCTTCCTTCCACGCCAGCAGCTTCAGGCGGAAATACTCCCGCTGCCGTTCGTTCATGAACGGCTCCTTGTCCGTCGGCCGGTACTCCTGGACGCGTGCTTGCGGCATGAACCTGACCCCTGACCCTTCGATGGGCGCGGAATATAGCGAGGGGGTCTGGCAGGGACAATAAGCGTTGCATGACGAATCCGTCATGATTGACGGCATGGCTAAACGGCCGGATTCCGCCGAAAAATCAGATAGATACCAGGTCAGGACGGGTGCTTGGCCGTGATCTCGCCGAGGAGGCGGGCCATCTCGCGCTCGAGGTCGTTGACCTTGGTCGCCGTGTCTGAGTCTGCCTGGGCGGGGGTGATGAACGGGTTGGCCGCCGGCGGCTGAGAGCCGCCGTTGCTGAAATCCATGCGTGCCGGCTGCCCGCCGCCGTTTGCAGGCGAGTGGGGAGCAAGAGGCGTGCGCGATTCGTAGACGGGGCTGTCTGTCGTAGGCTCCGGAAAGACCGGTGACGGTTCAGCCATCGCTCCAAACGAGTACGCGCCAGTCATCGGCACGTTCACCGGTTCGGTGCGGATCGGTTGCGGCTGGGCGGCGCGACGCACGGGAGCGAAAGTCCGCTCCGCCGGCTGTGCCGTGGGCTGATGGATTCGCGACTGCGGGAACGGAATCGGTGCGTTTTCGGGGCTGGCGCTTGCCGGGTCCGGCTGCGCGGGGATTTCGGCCGAGGAACCAATAGCTTGCGGGCGCGCAACCGGCCGTTGGCGCGGGCGCTGAATCGCCTGTTCGACGACCACGTCCGTCGGGCCACCAAGGAGGATCAAGTGCTCAACGTTGTCGCGGCGAACAAGCACAAGTCGCCGGCGACCGTCGATCGGCATGGCGTCGATGACCGCAAGGCGAGGCACGCGCCCGCGACTAAGCCGGCCGAGTCCGTTGCCCGAATAGCGTCGAACCAACCAGTAGACGACCGCGATCAAGCCGAGAATGACGGCGACGGTCGTTGCTATTTGAAGAATAAGTCCGCCCCATTCGCCGAACATCGGCTCCCGCGCCCCCGCATCTCGCTTGGCCTCGCCGCAGCTGGCGAGTCTGTAGTTTGGCCGAATCGTCGGGAAAGACAACTTTTTCCGATGCGGTGATGCTCAAACCGCCAGCGAATTGGCCTGCCGCCTTCTCCGAAAGGGGATGCCGCAGGGTGGCGCGCGTTGAATTCTGCGGCTATCCCGACCATTGTCGTCCGGTCAGTGCTTCGTTTTGATTCTCCTCGCGCGGCGCGCCTATTATTGCAGGCTTGAGGCAGAAGCGGACCCACATGAGCGATCGCGCTACACCATCGGCACGCGCCGAGCCGGCTATTGACCGGACGGAGCGCATCAGCGGCATCGGGCGGCTGATCGTGCTGGCCTTCGGACTTGTTGGAGTGACGATCGGTTTTGCACTGATCGAGCCCGGTCGAGGCCAGCCGTTTGTCATTGGTCTCCTCGGCATTCTTTCAGTCATAGGGGTCGTGACGCTCCTTGCCGGAGCGATCGGACTTATCCGTTTTGCGGGACGCGGCCAGGACGAAAGTGTCGGCCGCGCATTCATGGATGCGATGGGCGAGGGCGTGCTGCTCGCCGACGGGAACGGGCGCATTATCTACGCCAATCGCGCGTATGCCGACATCATGGGCGCGACTGGCGCACGTGATGTGCCGTCGGTCGACCGCGCGTTTTCCGGTAATTCGGATGCGACCGAGGCCATTTACCGTATTGCGCAGAGGGTTCGCGAAGGCACGCCGGCCGAGGAAGAAGTACGCATGCCCGCTCCGGTCAACACCGCCGCAGGCGCGGATGGCGGGGCGCGCTGGTATCGCATCTCGGCGCGCCCGCTCGCTTCCACCGGACGGAAGCGGCCGCTCGTGGCGTGGCGTGTCGCCGACATCTCGAGCGAGCGCGCGCGTCAGGAATCGGTGTTCCAGGAACTTCAGTACGCGATCGATTATCTCGACCATGCGCCGGCGGGGTTCCTCTCCGCCGAACCAGACGGGCGCATCGTCTATCTGAACGCGACGCTCGCCGAATGGTTGGGGATCGACCTCGCCCGTTTCGAGCCGGGGTCGCTCACGCTCGCAAGCATCGTGCGCGGCGACGCGATCGCGCTCCTGTCGTCGCCGACCGACGAGGAGACACGCAACCGGACCACGGTGATCGATCTCGATCTCACAAAGCAAAACGGTCAGAGCCTCCCAGTGCGGCTCCTCCACCGCGTACCGGTAACAGCCGACGGGGCTCCGGGCGCGACGCGGACGCTCGTGTTGAACCGCAGTCCGGGGGAAGAAAGCTCCGAGGCGCTGCGTGCGGCCGAGGTGCGCTTCGCCCGCTTCTTCAACAATACGCCGATCGCTATCGCCGCAGTCGACAGCCAGGGCCGCATTGGGCGGACCAACGCTTCGTTCCTGCGCTTGTTCGGTACGGCCATCATGGGCGGCGGTACGCGCAAGCTCGTCGATCTTGTCGGTGCGGCTGATCGGCCAAAACTCGAGGGCGCGCTCACTTCGGCCGCCGACGGGCAGGGCGTGGTGCAGATCGACGCGTCGCTCGCCGCGGAAAGCGATCGCAGCGCGCGCTTCTACATAAATCCGGTCGCCGAAGGCGCCGGAGGCGTCGAGGCGGTGATCGTCAACGCCATCGATGTTACCGAGCAGCGCGCCCTCGAAAACCAGGTGCGCCAGCAGCAGAAGATGGACTCGGTCGGTCAGCTCGCCGGCGGCATCGCCCATGACTTCAACAACGTGCTAACGGCCATCATTGGTTTTTCGGACCTGCTGCTCGCCAATCACCGGCCGAGCGACCCGTCCTTTCAGGACATCATGAACATCAAGCAGAACGCCAACCGGGCCGCCGGGCTCGTCCGGCAGCTGCTGGCGTTCTCGCGCCGGCAGACGCTGCGGCCGCAGGTTCTGGTGCTGCGCGATACGCTTTCCGATCTCACGATCCTGCTCGAGCGTCTCCTCGGCGAGAACGTCAAGCTCCAGCTCGCGCATGATCGCGACCTGTGGCCGATCAAGTTCGATCTCAACCAGTTCGAGCAGGTCATCATCAACCTTGCGGTTAACGGTCGCGATGCGATGCCGGCCGGCGGCACGATGACCGTCCGCACGCGCAACCTGGTCGCTGCTGAAAGCCAGTCGTTCGGTTACAAACCGCTACCCAAGGCCGACTATGTGCTGATCGAGGTCGAGGATACCGGCACCGGCATGTCGCCCGAGGTGCAGGCGAAGATCTTCGAGCCTTTCTTCTCGACCAAGGAGGTTGGCAAGGGCACCGGTCTCGGTCTGTCGACGGTCTATGGCATCGTCAAGCAGACCGGCGCGCACATCTTCTTCACCAGCGTTTTCGGCAGGGGAACGGTGTTCCGCATCTTCGTGCCGCGTCACATTCCGGCGGTTGGCGAGATCTCCGCCAATCAAGTCGAAACCAACGTGGAGATCGCTGACCTCACCGGCACCGCTACGATCCTGCTGGTCGAGGACGAAGAGGCGGTCCGCGCCTTCGCGGCCCGCGCCCTGCAGTCGCGCGGCTACAAGGTGCACGAGGCGGCGTCGGGCATCGACGCGCTGGAGGTCATGAAGGAGTCAGGCGGTGCGATCGATCTGGTCGTCTCAGATGTGGTCATGCCCGAGCTCGACGGTCCGTCGATGCTGCGGGAACTCCGCAAGACGCGACCCGACCTGAAGATCATCTTCATCTAGGGATACGCTGAAGACGCGTTCCGCAAGAACCTCCCGGACGGCGAGAAATTCCATTTCCTGCCGAAACCCTTTTCGCTCAAGCAGCTCGCCGTGGCGGTGAAAGAGACGCTCGGGCGCTAGATGCCTGCGGTTGCCTGACAGGCCCGGCGCTGGCATTGTCCCGCCGGGCGGCTGTTCGAACACCAGGGAAGATTCCATGCGTATGGTTGCGGCCGCGGCGGCCTTTGCGTTTCATTTCGCAGGCCTAACGCCACTCCTCGCCGACGATATCGATGCGGCGACGCTGGAGAAGGTGCGCGTGGCCGCGAGCAAGGGCTATGCGCATCCCGAGGCGGCTACGATCAAGAACGTCAAGAAGTCGTTGGCGACAAATGGCAGCGGCTATTGCGGCGAGATCAACATCGAGGACACGTCGGACACCGTGACGACGTTCCACGTCATCCTCGAGACGCCGACCGGTCCGAGCGTCCTTCGCCTCATCGACTTCAGCAATCCGGAAACGGATCCGCAGGCAAAAACGGTCCACGAGATCTTTCTGCACGTCGGCTGCATCACGGAATAGCCGACAGCGCCACAGCGATCTCTGCCGCCAGCCGCGCGTTGTTCTTGATGAGCGCGATGTTGGCCGTGAGGCTCTTGCCGTCTGTCTTTTTCAGGATCGCGGCGAGCAGGTAAGGCGTCACCGCTTTGCCGGTTATGCCTTCTGTGGACGCGTCGACTATTGCGGCTTCGATTGCAGGGCGAATGACACTTGGCAGGATTTCGTCGGCGGCGGGGATCGGGTTGGCTATCAGGACGCCGCCGGACAACCCGAGCGCCTGGCGGGTGCGCATAAACCGTCCGATGTCGGCGGGCGTGTCGAGGCGGATCGGGGCGGGGAGGCCGCTCTCTCGCGACCAGAACGCCGGGAACTGATCGCTGCGATAGCACACGACGGGCACACCCAGCGTCTCCAGCACCTCCAGCGTCTTCGGAATGTCGAGGAGCGCCTTTGCGCCAGCGGCCACGACGATGACGTCTGTGCGACCAAGTTCGGTCAGGTCGGCGGAGATGTCGAAGGTTGCCTCAGCGCCACGATGGACACCGCCGATGCCCCCCGTGGCGAAGACAGCGATGCCGGCGAGTTTCGCAGCGATCATGGTGGCGGCGACCGTGGTAGCGCCAGTGCGCGCGCCGAGTAGCCCATAGGCGAGATCGGCACTCGACAATTTGAGTACATTCCTCGCCTTCGCGAGGTTTTCGAGGGTTGTCCGGTCGAGGCCGACGCGGAGCTTTCCGTCGATGACCGCGATCGCTGCCGGTACGGCGCCAGCCTGACGCACGACCTCTTCGACAGCGAGGGCGGTGTCGAGATTTTCAGGCCAGGGCATGCCGTGGCTGACAATTGTCGTCTCGAGTGCCACGACCGGCTTCAGCGCGGCGAGGGCGGCGGCGACTTCCGGCGAAAAGACAAGCGGTGGTGCGCTCACGAAGCGATCCGGCGATCGGCTTCCGGCGGACCGGCGCCGATGCGCTCGGCGAGCGTATTTTTGCTGAAGGGAGCAGCGACAATGCTACCTGCCTCCAATGTCACAACCGCGGCGGCAAGGCCAAAGCGGATCGCTTCGTGGAGTGTGTGGCCCTCGGCAAGGCCGAGGATCGCGCCAGCTGCAAACGAATCGCCGGCGCCGTTGACGCCCTTCACGGCAGCACGAAGTGGCGCATAGGAGCGCACCTCGCCGGTGCTTGCCGCGGCCAACGGCTCCGTGCCGTTGGTGACAACGACCTTGGCGGCGCGATGGCCGGCAAGTTCTCCCGCAAGCGTGGCAACGGCGACATTCGCTGCATCGGGGTCGCGGCCGAGGAGGGCGGCAGCTTCCCGGCGATTGGTGAAAAGGTAAGTCAGATCGTCAAGCAGCGGCACAAGACGAACCGCCTTGGCCGGCGAGACTGTGAGCGCGGCAATCGGATGGTGGGCGTCGCTTGCCTCTTCTGCCAGGAAGGCAAGCGTTTCCTCCGGCAGGTTCGCGTCGACAACCCAGAAATCCCTGTCGCCGCTCGAGGCAACCGCCGCTGCGACGGCGGCCGGTGTGATCGCATCACAGATCTTCATGTCGGCGATGCCGATGATGAGGTTGCCGTCGCTATCGAAGGTGGCGTGATATCCGGCAGTCGACGCACCGGACAGGACAGCGATGTGAGCTGCATCGATGCCAGCGGCTTTCGCAGCGATCGAGATCGCCTCGCCGTCCGAATCGTCGCCGACAATCGTGACCAGCCTCGTGTCGGTGCCGAGGCGGGCGAGAACGGTGGCGAGGTTGAACCCGACGCCCCCGGGAAGGCGGCGGGCGGTTCCCGGATTGGACGCGCCCATGACCGGCGCAGCGGAGCTCCGTGCGACCCGGTCGAGCGTGGCGCCGCCGAAGACGGTGACTCTATCGAAAGGCCGGACGATCTGGTCCATGACCCGTGATCCTGAGCTTTCGGCATCGATGCCGGTTGATTTGGGCAACGCCCCCGATTCTTAACGATGCTCGCACCGACATGCGAACAAAACTTCGTAAGCAGTCTGCGTATTTTTCAGAAAATTGAACGGTCTCAATAGGTTGTGCGCCGCCTCAAGGCATGACCTGACAAAACCCTTCACAGGCTCTCTACTGCAAATCGAATCGTTTGGGGGACCCTCGCGTGAAAATCTCTTTTCATGGTGCCGACCGCGAGGTCACCGGTTCCTGCCACCTCATCGAGTGCGCGGGAAAACTGGTCCTCATCGACTGCGGAATGTTCCAGGGCAGCCGCGATCTCGACGAGGACAACGCCGAGCCTTTCGGGTTCGATCCAGCGAGCATCGACTTCCTGCTTCTTACGCACGCCCATCTCGATCATTGCGGGCGCTTGCCGCTGCTCGCCAAGCGTGGTTTCCGCGGTGAGATCATCGCAACTTCCGCTACACGCGAACTCGCCCGGCTGGTGATGCTCGATTCCGCGCGCCTGCAGGAAGAGGACGCCGCGCGGCAGGCAAGACACAACGCGCGGCGCCAGGGCGGCAACGGCGAGGGGCAGCCGCTCTACACAATCCTCGATGCGATGAACGTCCTCGATTTCTTCGGGCGGAAGGCGGTCTATCGCGAGCCGTTCGATGTCGCGCCTGGTATCCGCGCTACGTTCCTCGACGCGGGTCACATCCTCGGCTCGGCGAGCATCTTTCTGGAATTGCAGGAGGGTTCCGAGAAACGCCGGGTGACCATGTCCGGCGACATCGGCAATTCCGGCCGTCCGCTGATGAACCCGCCGACCCCGCCGCCGCCTTCCGACGTGGTGGTCATGGAGACCACTTACGGCGACCGCGACCACAAGCCCTACGCCACGTCCGTCGAGGAATTCTACCTGGCGATCGACGAGACGTTTGGGCGCGGCGGCAACGTCATCATCCCGACCTTCGCCCTCGAGCGGGCGCAGGAACTACTCTACGCGCTCCACCAGGCGATGGCGAAGAGCCGGCTGGCGCCGGCGATCCAGGTCTTCCTCGACTCGCCGATGGCGATCTCGGCGACGGAGATTTTCCGTCGCCACTCGGATTGCCTGTCGCCTGCGGCCGCGGCGGCCTTTCGCGGCGGCGACGATCCGCTCAGCCTGCCGGGGCTGCATATGACGCGAGAGACAGCGGAATCGATTCGCCTCAATGCTATTCGTGGCGGTGCCATCATCATCGCTGGATCGGGCATGGCGACTGGCGGCCGCATCCGCCATCACATCCGCCACACCATCTGGCGGAGGGAAACCGGGATCGTATTCGTCGGCTTCGCCTCGCAAGGAACGCTGGCCCGGATCATCATTGATGGCGCGAAAAGCGTGCGCCTCATGGGTGAGGATATTCCGGTGAAGGCGAAGGTCTACACCATCAACGGTTTCTCGGCGCACGCCGGCCAGAAAGAGCTGTTGGCGTGGCAAGCTCCATCGGGCGCGGCGCGGACGTTCCTCGTCCACGGCGACGAGAAGGTCATGGGCACGTTTGCGCCGCTTCTCTCCGGAACGCAGGTGATCATGCCAAAGCGGCACGAGAGCTTTGATTTGTAGGGCCGATCTCAATCCTGGCGCGGGGCACGTTGAGCGTAAGGACGATGGTGCGGGCGTCGCTGACAAGCTTCACGACATGGAATGGATCGTCGGACTCATCAATGCGCGGGCGCCGCTAGCGGGCAAGCGCGGGCCGTACAAGACGCGCCGAGAGCAAGCCTAGGTCGGCGTTCTTGGATACCAGCGAACCCTCATTCCTTGGCCGGGGAAATAAGTGCCATCCAACGTGTGACGTTTGGAGTAGCGATCGCTTTGAACGCTCGCATCGTAGGGGCCGAATCCGATCTGATAGCCGAAACCTTCCGGCACGATCACTTCAATTTCAGGATTTGTAGTTGGCGTCGTGAAATGGAAAAAGACGTTGTCGTTGTCTCTCTTAATCTCTGACGATTTCGCGAAGAACCGCACTAACTGATCTGGGTTTACACTGACCTCTCCTGATTGAAACTGTAGTTTCGAATATTTCGACGACACGAGCGCGCCGTCCACAAACTTCCCATCCGGTAGCTGAATCTTGCATTCAACTATCTTGGATGTCTCCTGAGAGAATCCCCACTCGTCCAGGCCCAATTGAGCTCTAACGGGTTGTTTTGATGCTGAGATATTTCTCACGGATCGCTCAATCGTGGAGACTGTGCCAAACATCTCATCGCGCCAACCGGCGCCAAACCGGCCGAGACTCTAATCGCCGCTGGATGAAACTTCAGTGGCAGGTCACCACCGATCAATTGTCGTGCCGAGGATTGCTGCAACTAGGAGCGCGATGCCAACATCGGCTCCCGAATTCCCAAAAGACTCCCGAAAGAAGGTGCGGCGACGCAATTAACAGGACACCGACCGACCCTATCGCGCCCAGCACTTGCCAGCGCGGCATTGGACCTTTGATGTTTAGGGCCACCATATCCTCATAGTCGCGGCGAGGCGGCCATTCGCCATAGAACGGAAAATCCGATACCGCTCGCTCAGTCATTATGAGCGGTCCCGGTTGTATTGCCGAGTCCCCACGCTCTCGACGCGCAAGATTTCAAACTCCACCACGACCCCACCCCAAGGGGCCTTGCCAGTGAGAACAAAACGTGTACACTGTTGGCAACTCACGGGGCGGCAATTTCCCAATGGCTTTTCCCGGCGACCACGGCAAATAAGGAGCGGACAATGGCGGCGGTAACACCTCTTCGCGTGATCGAGGGTCATTCCATGGACAAGACGAAGGCCCTCGATGCGGCGTTGAGCCAGATCGAGCGCAACTTTGGCAAAGGCTCGATCATGCGGCTCGGCAAGAACGATTCGCCGGTCGAGATCGCCACGGTGCCGACCGGCTCGCTGGGCCTCGACATCGCGCTCGGCATTGGCGGCTTGCCGCGGGGCCGCGTCGTTGAGATCTACGGGCCGGAATCCTCAGGCAAGACCACGCTCGCCCTGCAGGTGATCGCGGAGGCGCAGAAGACCGGCGGTATCTGCGGCTTCATCGACGCGGAGCATGCGCTCGACGCCAGCTACGCCCGCAAGCTTGGCGTCAGTCTTGACGACTTACTCATTTCCCAGCCGGATACCGGCGAGCAGGCGCTCGAGATCGTAGATACGCTCGTCCGTTCCGGCGCGATCGATGTATTGGTCATCGATTCGGTCGCAGCGCTCACGCCACGCGCCGAAATCGAAGGCGAGATGGGCGACCAGCTTCCCGGTCTCCAAGCGCGCCTGATGAGCCAGGCGATGCGCAAGCTCACCGGCTCGATCTCGCGCTCCAACACCACCGTCATCTTCATCAACCAGATTCGCATGAAGATCGGCGTCATGTTTGGCAGCCCGGAGACGACTACGGGCGGCAATGCGCTGAAATTTTATGCTTCGGTCCGCCTTGATATTCGCCGCATCGGCTCGATCAAGGAGCGCGAGGAAGTCGTCGGCAACCAGACCCGCGTCAAGGTCGTCAAGAACAAGCTGGCGCCACCGTTCAAGCAGGTTGAGTTCGACATCATGTACGGCGAGGGCATTTCCAAGACCGGGGAACTCGTCGATCTTGGAGTCAAAGCCGGCATCATTGAGAAGTCGGGCGCGTGGTTCTCCTACGACAGCCAGCGGCTGGGTCAGGGCCGCGAGAACGCCAAGGGGTTTCTCAAGGACAATCCGGAGATTGCGGGCAAGATCGAGAAGTTGATCCGCGAGAATGCCGGTCTCATCGCTGAGAAGTTCCTTGATCGTGCCGAGCCTGGCGACGATGCCGGTG
>JAYTZZ010000207.1:0-7486 GCA_043741595.1 Hyphomicrobiales bacterium
CGCGCCGACGCTGAAGCACGTCACGCTCGAACTCGGCGGCAAGTCACCGCTGATCGTATTCGAGGACGCCGACCTCGACGACGCCGTCTCGGGGGCACTGCTCGCTAATTTCTACTCGGCGGGTGAAGTCTGCTCCAACGGTACGCGTGTGTTCGTGCACGACAGAGTCAAGGCGAAGTTCCTCGACAGGCTCGTGGCACGGGTCGAGCGGATGACGATCGGCGATCCGCTCGATCCGAAGACGCAGGTGGGGGCGCTCATTTCCGAGGAGCATATGAACAAGGTGCTCAGCTACATCGAACGTGGGCGGAAGGAAGGCGCGAAGGTTCTCGTCGGCGGCAGCCAGGTCAAAACCGGAGCGCTCGCCCGCGGCTATTTCGTCGAGCCGACCGTCTTTGACGGATGTAGCGACGATATGGCAGTGGTGCGCGAAGAGATCTTCGGGCCGGTGATGACCGTGCTGTCGTTTGCCGAGGAGGACGGGGTCGTCGCCCGAGCTAACGCGACGGAGTATGGGCTTGCGGCGGGCATTTTCACCCGTGACTTGACGCGTGCGCACCGCGTAATCGCGCGGCTGGAAGCGGGAACTTGTTGGATCAACCATTACAACGTGACGCCAGTCGAACTGCCGTTCGGTGGCGTGAAGCGCTCGGGCCTCGGCCGCGAGAACGGCAAGGCGGCGCTCGAACACTACAGCCAACTGAAGAGCGTCTATGTCGCGCTTGCCCCGGTGCAGGCGCCGTACTGACCCAACAAATGAGCGAGACGTTCGACTTCATCATCGTCGGCGCGGGGTCGGCCGGCTGCGTGCTTGCCGCGCGGCTCAGCGAAGACCCACGTAATCGGGTGCTTGTTCTCGAATACGGGGGCTCGGACCGCTCGATCTTCATCCAGATGCCGAGTGCGCTCAACATTCCTATGAACAGCGACCGCTACAACTGGGGCTACCACAGCGAGCCGGAACCTCACCTCGACAATCGTCGCATCAACACGCCGCGCGGCAAAGTGCTCGGCGGATCGTCGTCGATCAATGGGTTGGTCTACGTGCGCGGGCATGCGCTCGACTTCGATCACTGGGTTGATGAAGGGGCGAGGGGCTGGGGCCATCGCGACGTACTTCCTTATTTCCGCAAGGCGGAGACCCACGCTGAAGGTGCTGACGCCTATCGCGGCGGAGATGGGCCACTGGCGACGCGCACCGGCAAGCTGGTGAACCCGCTCTATCGGGCATTCGTCGAGGCGGCAAGGCAGGCAGGCTATAGCGAGAGCAAAGACCTCAACGGCTATCGCCAGGAGGGGTTTGGCCGGCTCGACATGACTGTCGCGAACGGCAAGCGGTCAAGCGCTGCGAACGCTTACCTCCGACCGGCGATGAAGCGCCCGAACCTGACCGTTCGCACCCACGCGCTGGCGGAGGCAATCGTCTTCGAGGGACAGCGGGCGACGGGAGTGCGCTACCGCAGGAACGGCAGGATGGAGGTCGCGATTGCGACCCGCGAGGTGATCCTCGCCGGCGGACCGTTCAATTCGCCGCAGCTGCTGAAGCTATCGGGCATAGGGCCGGCAGCGGAACTCAAGGCGCAAGGCATCGAGGTGCGCGACGACCTCGCCGGCGTCGGCGAAAACCTGCAGGATCATCTCGAGTTCTATTTCCAGGTCGCATCGAGACAACCGATTACGCTCTATTCATCGATGGGGCTGCTAGCGCGTGGTCTCATCGGGGCGCGGTGGCTTCTCCGCAGTGACGGGCTCGGCGCAACCAACCATTTTGAGACCGGCGGATTCATCCGCAGCCGTGCCGACATTCAGTACCCTGACATCCAGTTTCATTTCGTGCCGCTGGCAATGTCCTACGACGGCAGGAAACTTGCCACCGAACACGGCTACCAGGTTCACGTCGGACCGATGCGGTCGAAGAGCCGTGGGAACGTCCGCCTGCGAACGCCCAACGCACGCGACAAGCCGCGAATCGTATTCAACTACATGAGCCACGCAGACGATTGGACCGAGATGCGCGCCTGCGTTCACCTTACGCGCGAAATCCTGGCGCAACCGGCGTTCGATTCCTATCGCGGAAGGGAAATCCAGCCAGGAACCGACGCGACGGATGATGCGGCGATCGACGCGTTCGTCAGGGCCAAAGCGGAAAGCGCCTATCACCCGTCGGGCACCTGCAAGATGGGAAGCGCGGACGATCCCACTGCCGTCGTCGATCCGGAGACGCGGGTGATTGGCATGGAGGCGCTTCGCGTCGTCGACTCGTCAATCATGCCGTCGATCACGAACGGCAATCTCAATGCGCCAACGATCATGCTCGCCGAGAAAGCCGCGGACCATATCCTCGGGCGTGCGCCGTTGACGCCTTCGGATGCGCCTTTCTACGTGGCGCCGAATTGGAAAACGGCACAGCGCTAGCCACGTGATCGCGATTTTTCGCCCCCTGTGCGCCGTGCCAGCAATGCACTACGTTCAAGTCTAGCTGGCCCAAGAAGCGAGCGACTTTTTCGGGAGGCGTTCCGTGCGCAAACTGCAAACGCAGGGTGTCCACCACATCACGCTGGTGGGAGCCGATCGACAGAGCACGATCGACTTCTGGGAGGGCGTGCTGGGTATGCCGTTCGTATTCGACCAGCCGAACCTCGATGTGCCAGAGGAGAGCCACCTCTATTTCGACCCGGGCGATGGGCGGCTGATCACGATATTCACCAATGAGTCGCGGAAGCCAGATCCGACCCCGAACGCAACCGACATCGGCGACGTGCATCACATTGCGTTCATCGTCTCGCACGCGACCTTTGCGCAAGCGGTCGAGCGGCTTGCCGAACGGGGAATTGCCAACAGTGGGCCGAAGGATCGCGGTTTCATGGATTCGATCTACTTCCGCGATCCGCTCGGCCAGCTTTACGAGCTGGCCTCCTATCGTTTCGAGCCGCCGCATGGTCGTACCCATGCCGAGGTGCTGCTGGAAGCGCATCACCTCCGGGTCGCTCGCGGCGACTACAACATCAAGGAAGAGCACCTCGCCGACGCGATCGAAGGCATGATCAACGCGGTGCGCGGAACGCTCTCAAAAGACCGCTCGCCGAAGGATCCATACAAGAAAACCAAATCCACGGACGCCGGCGGGGCCAAGAAACGGGTCATGGGCAAAAACACGGTGCGCGCCGCCAGCAAGGCCGGCACTAAGCGAAAGGGCAAGTAGGCCACCTCCCGGTTGAAGAAAGATTGGCCTAGAATAGATGGACGGCGCGGCGTGTTAGTGAAATGGGCACAAGGCCCATCGGTTTCGCCGACAGGATTGAAGGGGAGGAATGAGACATGAAGCTTTACATACTGGCGGTTTCGAACACGAGCCGGCCGGTTCGGGTTCTCATTGGCGAAAACAAGCTGCCGGTCGAGGAAGTCGCGCTCGACTTCTACGCCGGTGAGCACGCCAAGGAGCCGTACACGCTGATGAACCCGAACGCGCTCGTGCCGACGCTCGAGGATGACGGTTTCATTCTCACGGAGAGCTCGACGATCATGAAATACCTCGCCGACAAGTTCAACTTGCCGGTCTACCCGAAGGGACTGAAGGAGCGGGCCAAGGTCAACGAGATGATGGACTGGTTCAACACCGGCTTCTATCGCGACTACGCCTACAACGTGGTTTATCCGCAAATCTATCCGCATCACAAACGCCCGGACGACAATACCCAGAAGGGCACGATCGAGTGGGGCAAGATGCAGACGCAGAAATGGCTGAAGGTGCTCAACGACCATTGGCTCGGCAAGGGCAACAAATTCCTCTGCGGCAACCAGATGACCATCGCTGATATCTTCGGAGCGGCGCTTCTGACATCGGGCCATGTCATCCGCAACGAGTTCAAGGACTATCCGAACGTCGATCGCTGGCTGAAGGAAGTCGGCAAGCTGCCGAGCTGGAAGGCGGCGAACGAGGCAGTCGACGGGTTCCGCGACTACGTCAAGGATCAGCAGTTCGTGAACGTCTGAGGCGCTTGACACCGGTGCTCTGGCCGGCCGGCCCTTGCTTACGCTCGGTCGTTCGTCGCTCGAAACGTGCCACCGGCATGTTTCGTTCGCTCGTGCGAACTGCTCCTCACCCTCATTCGTTTTCGCCAGTCGCCAGAGACCAGTCCACAAGCTTCGACTTGTAGCTTGAACGCGGCAGGCTGCCATGAGGGACGAGCTCGATCTCGGTAGCGACGGTCAGTATCTCGCGCACACGTTTCTTGATCCTCTCCGCGAGATCGCCGGACCCCGCTGTTTCTCCAAGCTCGACCGTCACCGGAAGCGGTGGGTCCTGGCGGAAGCCCCTGCGGCGCGGACGGACGGCGATGACGCCGCTGACCAATGGACTGAATTCATTGATGATTTCGCGAAGTGCCGTCGGGAACAAGTTGACGCCGCGCACGATCAGCATGTCGTCCGTGCGGCCGATGCAGCGGACCCGCGGTGCGGTGCGGCCGCAGGCGCATTGGCCCGTCCAGATTCTTACATGATCGCGGCTGCGGAAACGAAGTAGTGGCGCCGCGCGATGGCGAAGGTGCGTGTAGGCGAGTTCGCCCTCGGCGTTGTCGGTGATCGGCCTCGGCTCGCCGGTCTCTGGGTCAATCAGCTCGAAATGGACGAATCCGCGACCGCTGAAATGCATGCCCTGCTTTTCGCGACACTCACCCCAGAGCGAAACGCAGATATCGCCGATGCCCATCGCTTCGGTGACCTCTGCACCCCAGGCTGCTTCGAGCCTAGAGCGAAGCGCGGGCTCGCCACCGCCGGGCTCGCCGGCAACCAGCAGTCGCTCGACGCTCGACGATGCCAGGTCAACGCCCCGGGTCGCCGCCCACTCGGCGATGTGGAGCGCGTAGGACGGGGTCAGGGCGATGGTGTCGGCCTTGAGCAACTGGATCGCTGAAACGAGCCGATCGGTGCTGGCGCTGCCGACCGGAACGTGCGTGACGCCGATGTTGTTGAAGGCGTCGAGCGTGATGCCCGCGACGAACGGGCCGGCGCCATAGGTTGAAACGAGCCGATGTCCGCGCCGGACGCCGGAAGCAGAATAGGAGCGGCTCGACACGCGTACCCAATCGGCGATGTCCTCCGCGGTCAGCGGTACGTAGCTCGGCGTGCCTGTCGTCCCGCTGGTCGAGAAGATACGCGCGATTTCGCCAAGCGGCGGGATCAGGTGCGTGCCGATCGGATCGGCAGGAGTGCGCGTCGCGCGCAGTTCGTCCTTCTCGGTGAAGGGCAGTGCGGCGATGGCGTCTAGGCCCCCGATGCTCTCCGCCGACTTGATCCCGGCGTCACCGAGTTTCTGCCGGTAGAAGCGCGAATTGGTGAAGAGGTGCGCCACCTGGAGGCGGTAGATAGAATCGTCGACCCTCTGCTGTTCCTCCCAGGGGCGCCCCTCGACTTCCGGTTCGAAGAGCGGGGCGTTCATGAATCAGCCTTGCCGTCGTAGGCGATCGCCGCCTCCGCGGCGGAGGCCATCTGAAAACCGATCGGGCGCGCCTGCTCTTCGGCGAGATGGGCAAGTAGGCCGGCGGTGCGTGCGAGAATCGGAATCGCCTTGATCATGGCCGGCGGGAAATCGAGGTCGATGAGGCAGGCGGCGATCGCCATCGAAACATTCATGGGGAGTGGACGGCCCCAACCCTTGGCCACCGCCGGTGTGAATCGCCGCGCGAGATCGATGGCAGTGCCGGCGACCTTGCGTTCGGCGGCGAGTGCAAGAATGCGGTCGCTACGGGGGTCGGTCGGCTTGTGCACGGGATGACCGAAGCCGGGCATCTTCTCGCCGCGGGCATGGATTTCATGCGTGATTGCGGCCACCACGGAGTCGGGATTATCGCCCGCAGCAACACGGTTCTGTGCGTCGACGAGTACCTTCCCGCAAAGCTCCGCCGTGCCGAGGACGACGGTGCCGGCACCGAGGAGCCCGGCGGCGACGGCGCCCTGCAGGGCGTCCGGCGCAGCGGCGAGCGTCATGCGTGCGGCAACGGCGGTTGGCGTCAGTCCGTGCTCGGCGATGGTGACCAGCAGGAGGTCGAGGAAGAAGCGTTGCGCATCGCTCGGCTCCTTCCCGGTCATGAGAAAATAGAAATACTCGGTGAAGGTCATGCGACCCATGAGATCGCTGACGAGATCGCGGCCGCGGACATCGACGCCCTTCGCATCGGCTGAGGCGATTGCGGTCTTCGCCGGTCCGGCTTTTCCGATAAGCAAGGGCCTCTCCCTACCCGCGCCCGTTCTGCGCTCATCAGATTTGCATACGCGGCGGGGCGGCTGGTGTTGCTACTTCAACCCTATCGGGAAAACCGCGGTGGCAACAGGCGTTTGGCCCAAGTTCTTCTGTCACGCATTCGGCTCGCCCCAGGGGTGCGATTGGTCGGCACCGGGAGATGGCGACACCGCCGTCGGCGGTGCGGAGACGGCAATCGTTTCGCGGCCACCGCCGAAGCGCATGAGATTGGCGACCCGGTCATCGATGGATGGATGGCTCGACAGCCATCCGGCGAAGCCTCTGGCCCGCGGATGATCGAGGAACATCTCCTGGACCTGTGCTGGGGCGGCAATCTCCGAGTGACCGGCGATCTTTCGCAGCGCCGATATCATTGCGTCGGGATTCTTGGTGAGCTCGACCGCCCCCGCATCGGCAAGGAACTCGCGCTTGCGCGACATGGCCATGCGTAGCGCGATGGCGAGCAGGCGGGCGATGAGGAAGATGGCGACGGCGATGAGAATGAGGATGATGAGGCCGCCACCCCCACCCTTGCCGGAGCCACTACTCCGGCTGCTCGACCGCGATGACGAACCGCTACCACCGCTACTGCCGCCGCCGCTGGTCCTGGAGCCCGAGAACAACAGGCGAGGGCTGCGCACCAGAAGATCGCCGACGAGCGAGATGATGCCGACGAAGACGGCGGCGATCACCAACAGCTGAACATCGCGGTTCTCGATGTGTGTCAGCTCGTGGGCGAGAACGGCTTCGAGCTCCTTATCATCAAGGGCGTTGAGCAGGCCGCGCGTCACGGTGATGGCGTACTGGTTCTTCCGCACGCCGCTGGCGAAGGCGTTCCGCGCATCGGTCTCGATGATCCGCAGCTGCGGCATGGTGATGCCGCGGCTGATGCAGAGCGCCTCGAGGATATTCCAGAGGCGCGGTTCGCTCTGGCGGTCAACCTTTTTGGCGCCTGTCACGAGATCGACGATCCGCTGGTTGGCGAACCAGGCAATGACGAACCAGAGGAGCGCGCCACCCAGGGCGACGGGAATGAGGCCCGGCACGAGCTCGAAGGCGCGCATGATGCCTTCGCCGACATCGGGGTCGGACATCGCCGAGATGACGAGGGCAAAGCCGAAGCAGATGAGGAGCAGCAGGAAGGGAAAACCGGCAAGAAGGAATATGGACTTCAGCCGGTTGTTCCAGATGTAGGTGCGGAGGCCATAGCTGCCGAGCACGAGCGCTCTCCGTATCCGCCTTCCC
>JAYTZZ010000208.1:0-7437 GCA_043741595.1 Hyphomicrobiales bacterium
CGCAGGAAGACGCTCAAACCAGGCAAGGTCGCTCTTGTTTCCGGTGGCGGCTCGGGCCACGAGCCCCTTCACGCTGGATTCGTGGGTACCGGCATGCTCGATGCCGCCTGTCCCGGTCAGGTGTTCACCTCGCCGACGCCGGACCAGATGATCGCGGCGGCCGACGCCGTTGATACCGGCGCGGGCGTCCTTTTTATCGTCAAGAACTATGAAGGCGACGTCATGAACTTCGACATGGCCGCCGAGATGGCTGGGCGCGAGATCGCCAAGGTTGTCACGGACGACGACGTCGCAGTCGAAACATCGACGTATTCGACCGGACGGCGTGGCGTCGCCGGTACCCTGATCGTCGAGAAGATCGTCGGAGCGGCCGCTGAGAAAGGAATGGGACTCGCCGAATTGAAGGCTCTCGGCGACAAGGTGAATGGCCGGACGCGCTCAATGGGCGTGGCGCTGACGAGCTGCACTGTACCGGCCGCCGGGACGCCGACCTTTACGCTCGCGGAAGACGAAATGGAGATGGGCGTCGGCATTCATGGCGAACCTGGCCGGCGGCGGGTGAAGCTCGCGCCCGCCGATGAAATCGCGGATGAAATGGTAGCGGCCATTGCCGGCGATTTGCCAGGCGAGGGCGACGTGCTGCTCCTCGTCAACGGCTTCGGCGGAACGCCGTCGATGGAGCTCTATCTCATGTTCAACGCTGCTCGCGCCCGGCTGGAAAGACGCGGCTTCAGGATTCGCCGTTCGCTCGTCGGAAGCTACGTGACGTCCCTCGAAATGGCGGGCTGCTCGATCACCGTGTCCCTTCTCGATGACCAGATGGCTGCGTTGTGGGATGCGCCGCTGCATACCGCGGCGCTCCGCTGGGGGATGTAGGCAGCGCGCCCTGATCACTTAGGTACGCCCCGATCACCCGGCGACAACGCGATTGGCGGTCGTCGGCGATCTGCTTCAGCGATCGAGGTCTCGCAAGTCCCTCACGTGAAATGTAATACTGGTCTCTGACGACTGAACGCCGAGGGCCGCCGAAGAGGTCGCTCCCCGAAGGAGGCCGCGTGGCTCCCGCTCACAAGAAGACCCCGGCCACGCTCAGGAGTGCGCGCTGGTTTGCGCCGGACGATCTACGCGGCTTCGGTCATCGCTCGCGCTTCATGCAGATGGGGTACGAGCCGGAGGATTGGGCCGGAAAGCCGGTCATCGCGATCATCAACACATGGTCGGGCATCAACCCCTGCCATGCCCATTTCAAGGAGCGGGTCGAGGACGTCAAACGCGGTGTGCTTCAGGCCGGCGGGCTGCCGATCGAACTGCCGGCGCTTTCGCTCGCCGAGATCTATCTGAAGCCGACGAGCATGCTCTACCGCAACATGCTGGCGATGGACGTCGAGGAGCTGCTCCGCGCGCACCCGGTCGATGGCGCCGTGCTGATGGGCGGCTGCGACAAGACCACGCCGGCTCTTCTCATGGGCGCGACCAGCGCCGGGTTGCCGGCGATCTGTATGCCGGCGGGGCCGATGCTCCGCGGCAACTGGAAAGGCAAGGTGCTGGGGTCGGGTTCCGACGTCTGGAAATATTGGGACGAGCGGCGCGCCGGCACCATCAGCGATCAGGACTGGACCGAGATGGAGGCGGGGATCGCCCGCAGCTACGGCACCTGCATGACCATGGGCACGGCGAGCACCATGACGGCCATCGCCGAGGCACTCGGCATGACGCTGCCCGGCGCGTCGTCGATCCCGGCGGCCGATGCCGGCCACATGCGAATGGCGGCGGAATGCGGGCGGCGGGCGGTAGAGATGGTGTGGGAGGACATGATACCGGCGCGAATACAGACGCGGAGCGCGTTCGAGAACGCGATCACCGTCGCCATGGCGATGGGCGGCTCTACCAACGCCATCATTCACGTCATCGCTCAGGCGCGCCGAGCCGGCGTCCCCATCGGCCTCGACGATTTCGAAACCGCCAGCCGTAAGGTACCGGTGATCGCGAACATCCGGCCGAGCGGAACAACATACCTGATGGAGGATTTCTTTTACGCTGGCGGCCTCGCGGCGCTGATGCAACAGATTCGCGGTCACCTCCATCTCGATGCGATGACCGTCAACGGCCACTCCATCGGTGAGAACATCGCCGACGCGGAGGTGTTCGATGCTGATGTTATTCGGCCAACCACAAATCCGGTTTATTCCGAGGGTTCGCTTGCAGTTCTGAAGGGAAATCTTGCGCCGGATGGTTGCGTGATGAAACCCAGCGCATGCGACTCACGCTTCCTCAAGCATTCCGGCCCGGCTCTCGTGTTCGACGACTATCCGTCGATGAAGGCGGCCATCGACGACGAGAATCTCGACGTGACCGAAGATCACGTGCTGGTGCTGCGCAATGCCGGACCGCAAGGCGGCCCGGGCATGCCGGAATGGGGCATGCTGCCGATCCCGAAGAGGCTGGTGAAGCGGGGCGTGCGCGACATGCTGCGTGTCTCCGATGCTCGCATGAGCGGAACGAGCTATGGCGCTTGTGTTCTGCACGTCGCGCCGGAATCTTTCGTCGGCGGTCCGCTGGCGCTGGTCAGGACCGGCGACATCATCTCGGTCGACGTCGCGGCGCGCAGCATCAGTCTCGACGTGCCGGAGGAGGAATTGGCGCGCCGCCGGGTAGCGCTCGTCGCGCCGGCACCGAGATACGAGCGCGGTTATGGCTGGATGTTCTCGCGCCACATCCGGCAAGCGAACGACGGGTGCGATTTCGATTTCCTGGAGACCGATTTCGGTGCGCCGGTTGGCGAGCCGGCGATCTATTGAGTGGGAGGTTCGTACGAAGACTGACGCGATCACCGCAACCGATCTCGGCCGAGGCCGGGGGCGGCTGCTGGCCTTGTCATCACCAGCCATTCAGTATTCTCTGATGATATGACATTTCCCCTTTCCGTCGCGCTGCTTGGCGGCGCGGGAAGAAAGCGCAATCTCCACGCCCACGTGGTCGGCGAACTGGGTGCGCGCATCGTCCGGGGCGAGTTGAAGCCCGGCATGGCGTTTCCCAGCGAGGCCGATCTCGGCCGCGAGTTCGACGCGAGCCGCTCGGTCATTCGCGAGGCGGTGAAATCGCTTGCTGCCCGTGGGCTGATCGAATCCCGCACCCGGACCGGCATCCGGGTGATGCCTGCCATGCACTGGAACCTGCTCGATGTCGAAGTTCTCGGTTGGCGCTACGCGGCCATGCCGCCGGCACAATTCTTCCAGGAGCTTTTTGAGATCCGCGGCATGATCGAGCCGAATGCGGCCGCGCTGGCGGCCGAACGGGCCACGAAAGCGGAGATCGCGGACCTTATCGCGGCGTATGCCGCGATGGAAGTCGCCGACCCGGAGACCGATTCAGCCATTGAAGCCGACCTCGGTTTCCATCGAGGGATTCTGGTCGCAAGCCACAACGATCTTCTGCTGCAAATGGGCAACCTGATCGGTGTCGGCCTGCTGGTGAGTTACCGTATTTCGACCGAGCCTTACACGGTTTTTTTGTCCAGCCACAAGGCTGTCCTCGATGCCATCGTCAAACGCCGCCCCAAGGTCGCGCAAAAGGCGATGGAGGAGCTCCTCTTTGGCACGCGCGACTACCTTGAAGCGCATCTCGGCGCCGCGAAGAAGAAAAGGCGCGCCTGACGGCCGCCGCTTTACCGGGCCGTCCAGCCGCCATCAATGAGGATCGTGTGGCCGGTGATGAGCGAGGCTGCCGGCGACGCCAGGAACACGACCGCGCCGGCAACCTCGACCGGCTTTCCGATGCGATGTAGCGCTGCGATACGTTCGAGCACGTCGTCGCGGAAGGCAGTGTTGGCAAGGGCGAGTTCGGTGCCGGGTGTGGCGATGAAAGTTGGCGCGACAGCGTTGACGGTGATGTTGTGCTTGCCCCATTCGACGGCCATGCATTTGGTCAAATGCGAGATCGCCGCCTTGGTCATGCAATAGACCGCCTCGCCGGGGAGCGCGACGAACCCTGCTTGCGAGCCCATGTTGACGATCCGACCCTCACCGCGGCCAATCATGTGGCGTCCAACCACCTGGCTCGTGAAGAACGTGCCCTTCAGGTTGACCGCAAGCGTGTAGTCGAAGTCCTCCTCGCGAACGGCCTCGATCGGATTCTCGGGACCGACGCCGACGTTGTTCACGAGGATGTCGATCTTGCCGAAGTGGGCGATCGCCTTTTCGGTCGCGCTTGAAATCTCGTCGAGCTTCTGAACGTCCATCTGCAATGGCAGTGCGCGCTGACCGAGTGCCTCGATCTCTGCCGCAAGCGTGCCTCCGCTTCCCGCATCCCTGAACCCGAGCGCGACGTCGGCTCCAGCGTTGGCCAGCGCCAGCGCGATCGTGCGTCCAAGGCCACGCGCGGCTCCGGTGACCAGTGCGGTCCTGCCATCCAGGCCGAAGTTCGGGAATTCGTTCACGGCGCTTCTCCCACGTTTGTCGCGGATGAGTTCCACAAGACACGGCAGATTCCAACGGCCGGTCCGCAAGCCCTGTTGACAACTTCTCCAATTGAATTATCCGATAATAAGATAATGAGAAGAGACATATGAACGTCGCAGACCTGCAAACCCCTTCCGTGACGATCCTGCTCGACCGCCTAGCGGCAAATATCGACCGCGTGCAGGCGATGATAGCCAAACACGGCATCGCCAACCGGCCCCACATCAAAACCCATAAGATTCCCGAGGTTGCGCGGATGCAGATGGCGGCTGGCGCGATCGGTATCACCTGCCAGAAGCTGGACGAGGTCGATATCTTCACGGATGCGGAGGTCGCCGACGACGTTCTTGTCACCTTCAATATCGTCGGTGCCGCGAAGACCGACCGCTTGATGGAGCTGTCCTCGCGGGTGAGGCGGCTCGCAGTGGTCGCCGATAACGAGGCGGTCGTTCGGGGGCTGTCGGAAGCAGGCGTTCGTCACGGTCGCGATGTGCCGCTTTTGATCGAATGCGACACCGGTTTTGGTCGCAACGGGGTGCAGAGCCCAGAAGCGGCGCTTTCGCTGGCGCGCTTCGCGATGAACATGCCGCGCGTCAAGTTCGAAGGGCTGATGACTTTCCCGACGACGGGAGCGAAGGCCGCGGAGTACCTGGCGCGGGCACTCGATCTCTTCCGGGCCGAGGGGATACCGATGCCTGTGGTTTCAGGCGGCGGCACGCCGGCACTGCTGACGCTTGCTGATTTTCCGATGGTGACGGAGCATCGCGCAGGTACCTATGTCTACAACGACGTGATGATGATGCACTCTGGTGTCGCCACGCTCGACGACTGCGCCATGCACGTGCGCGCCACGGTCGTCAGCGTGCCAACGCCCGACCGGGCCATCATCGACGCCGGCTCCAAGGTGCTGACTCGCGAGCAGTACTACGTCAAGGATTTCGGCCGGGTGGTCGAATATCCCGACGCTGTCGTCGCCAACCTATCGGAGGAGCACGGCATCATCGACCTGTCGCGCTCAGCGCGGAAACCGAAAGTTGGCGAGGTTGTCAGCATCATCCCCAATCATTGCTGCGTCGTCTCCAACATGGTCGACGAAGTGTACGGCGTTCGCGATGGCGTGGTCGAAGTGATCTGGCCGGTTGCAGCGCGCGGGGGCGTTCGCTAGCGGTCCTTTCGGGCGGCCTCAGCGGTAGCGGATCTGATTCCACCTGTGGCCGATGAGCGCCAGGATGATGATGAGGCCGTTGAAGAACTGAACGTAGAATCCGTCCAGTCCAGCCGACACGATCCCGACCTGAATAAAGGATACGATCACGGCGCCGATGGCGCCCCCCAAAACCGTGCCGATGCCGCCCCAGGTTGGCGTGCCGCCGACGAACACCGCCGCCAGCGACGGCAGCAGATAGGAATCGCCCGCTGTCGGCCACCACGTAAAATTGATCATGGTAGAGAAAATGCCGGCCAGCGCCGCGCCAAATCCCATAAAAGCGAAGGTGTAGATACGGACCCGCTTAGTATCAATGCCCATCTGCTCAGCACTGTCGGGATTGTCGCCGACGCTATGGACACGCGCACCGAACTTGTGCCGGTTGTAAAGGACGACCGAGCCGGCAACGAACAGCATCGCCCAAAGCATCTGGGCCGGGAAGCCGGCAAGCGAGCTCGACAGAACCTGGTAGGCGACTGTGTCCTTGAGGCCCACAAGTGCGATCGACTTGCCGCCGGTGGCAATCAGGATTGCGCCGCGAATCAGGTAACTTAAGCCCAGAGTTGCGATCAGCGCGGATAGTCCACCGTAAACAACCACTGCCCCGATTGCGAAACCCAGGGCCACGCCCACCATGACAGCGGCGGCAAAGCTGAGGAACGGGTCAAACCCGCCTTGCACACCGAGGGCGAATATCCATGCGGCAAACCCCATAACCGCAGGGAAGGAAAGATCGATCTCGCCTACGGTGACGATGAAGACCAGCGGAACGACCACGAACAGAGCAACCGGCAAGATGGTCAGCACCGAATGGTAGATGCGCCAGTCCGAGAAGACCCGGGGGTTGCCCCAGAAGAACAGCGCCATCATCACGACGAAGACGACGAGGGTGCCGATTGACGCCCGGTTGATCAGGATGAACCGGCGGAGCCAGTGCCTTTCCGTGGGCTGGTCGAGTTCTTCGACAAGGTCGGCCATCATGCGGCTCCGGCTTGGGCAATCACATCTGCCAGAGGGTTGCCGCCCGCAGGATGGGCGACGTGTTCCATGAAGGCGATGAGTCGGTCGGCGGTGCGGACCTCGGCTTTGGTGATTTCGAGCGCTACGCGCCCACGGTCGAGGACGATGAAGCGCTCGGCAATATCGAACACGTGGTGGATATTGTGACCGATGAACAGGATGGAGCGGCCGCTCTCGCGCACCGTGCGCACGAAGCGGAAGACCTTCCCGGTCTCAGTCAGCGAGAGAGCGGTGGTAGGCTCGTCCAGGATGATCAGGTCGGCCTTGTTGTAGATGGCGCGGGCAATCGCGACGCCCTGCCGCTCGCCGCCCGACAGCTGGCCGACAATCGAATCGGGTGAAAAGACCCTGGAGGTGAAGCCGATCTCGCGCATAAGCCGTTCGGCCTCCGAGCGCTCCTTTTGGGTATCGAGCAAGCCCATTATGGTCGTGATCTCGCGGCCCATGAAGATATTCCGGACGATGGTCTGCTGCACCACGAGCGCCCGATCTTGGAAGACGGTCTCGATCCCCGCGTCGCGCGACTTGCCGGCGTTCCAGCCGTGGACGTGCACTCCCCGGACTAGAATCTCGCCGCTGCTCGGCCTTACCACACCGGCAAGGATCTTGATCAGCGTCGATTTTCCGGCGCCATTGTCGCCGATCAGTCCGACCACCTCCCCGCGATCGACATGCATGTTGACGCCCCCGACGGCAAAGACGTTGCCGTAGAATTTCTTGATTTCGCGAAGTTCGATCAGCCGTTCGCCCATC
>JAYTZZ010000209.1:0-7393 GCA_043741595.1 Hyphomicrobiales bacterium
GAGGCGTGGCGGGAAAGGTGAACGGCGTGGTGATGACTTCACCAGAAAGGTCCAAAGCCCGACACGCCAGCATGAGTGCCAGCGTCCCGTTGGCAACAAGCGAAAGGTTCGCGGCATCGAGGTATGCGGATAGGAGTTCCTCGAGGTTTCGTTCGCAATCTCCGTGATTTGTGAGCCATCCACGCTCCCAGATAATGCGAAGCTGCTCGACATATTTGTCTAGCGACGGGATCACCGGTCGAGTCACGAAAACCGGATACGGGAAAGGCTTGGGCGCAACCATCAGGGAGCGCGCTCGACGGTCAAAACTCGCGCAGGATTGCCAACCACGGTCGAGTAGTCGGCGACGTTCTTGGTAACGACCGCACCAGCGCCGACGGTAGCCCACGCTCCAACTCTCAGATTGGGCAGGATGATGGCTCCAGCACCAACGAGGGCGCCTTCGCCGATCTCGACATGGCCGCTGATCACCGATCGTGGCGAGAGCGTCACGAAATCGCCGACAACGACATCGTGACCCACCGCAGCACCCACGTGCAATTGCACATGGCGTCCGACCGCGATGTCGGTCGTTGCGGTGCTCAGAGGCGCGACAATTGTGCCAACACCAAACGAGACTCGTTTGCCGACTACGGCAGTGGGATGCACCAGCGCGTCGACGCTTGTCGCCCCAATGTACTCGCGCTCGATGGTCTCCACGATCCGATGCCGAATATCCGGAGCTCCGATCGCGACGGCGACAGGGGCTCGTTGGTGACGGAGCGATTCAAACCCCTCCAGAACCGGCACGCCCTGGATCGTCGGCTCGCGAGCAAAGCCGGGTTCGACGATGCACGCGTCGCACCGGATCAATCGGCCGGCGGAGTCGATGTCCTCCAAAAACTGGAGTACTTCGCGCGCGAAACCACCGGCTCCGATAAGGACGACGCGCTGCGTCGCGCTCCGCGCGAAATCCCCCAAACGCGTTTGTTCATTTGAAGCGGTATCCACCGGGACCCTCTGTGGACGCTTATCCAAGAGGATGGGCTCCCCAATGTTGATGTCCTCGAGTCGAGAGCGGAGTGTTCGCCGCGTTTGCGTCCACAAGAGAACGGATGAAATCGATGCGCTTCCCGATTTGCGCGTCGTAGCCGAACGCGCGGCGAAAAGACCGCGCGGTTGCTCTAGACAGATCGATCAGCAGTTCAGGCGTGCGGAAGTATCTTTCGATTGTTTCCGCGATCGCTTTCGGCTCCCGCGAAACAAGGACGATGTCCTTGCCGTCCTCAAAGAGGATGTTGAGGTTATGCGGATCGGTGGAAAAAACCGGAACGCCATGAAGGCCGGCCTCGACACAAGATCCCGTCGGGAATCCATCAAATACCCCTGCTTGCCATCCGTAGGCCGGAGTTGGGGACAGGATCAGGTCCATCTTGCGAAAGAGAGCCCCGAAAGAATGTTGCGATTGCACGCCGTGGAAAATTGTTCGATGCCGAATATCGTCCGCCACATCCTCGGGCTTGAAACCGCCGACGACGTGAAAACGAAACGCATCGGACAACCTGGCTAGAAGTCGCGCCGTCTCCACAAAGACATCGAAGCCCTTGTCGATGCCGCCGTGCGTATATTTGTGCGCGGCGAAACAGACGTCGAAGGTATCTTTGTCCCTACCGAAACAAGGCTTCTCGTCTGCGTAAACGGGATTCTGTCCGCCCGACGTAACCACGCCGTAGATGAACTCGATCTTTTCCGGAGGGCAGAAACCCCAGTTCACGAGGTAGTCGCGGACGTTTCGTTGCGTGACGATCACCGCGCGAAACTGCGGCGATCCGAAGATCCGCCTGAGCTTGGCGTCGCATTCGGGCCTGCCCAAGCCGAGACCGCCGCCCGGGTAGAGCGTGAAGGCAAAAGGAATTGACCGCCTCTCCAAAGCGTGAAGAAAGCGGCTCATGTTGCTGACGAAGATCGTGTACGCGAAATAGCCCGACAATTGAGCGTCTTGCCGAAGGGCAATCACGCGATCACCCAACCGGCGGTGCCTCTGCCTGTAGGCCCTTAACAGTTCGTCCAGGCTGCGTTTCTCGCCGACAAACCGCAGGGCTGCTCCGTCGCTATAGACCCTCGCGCCAGGAAACTCGTTCAGATAGGCGCTGAATTCAGCGAAACGGAAAGCCGAATATTCGGAAGGAAACACGTCGTCAAGAATCGCGAGGCCGGGGGTTCCACTGGCAAGTGCCATGCGCGTTGCCTCAAAATAGGGACGCGTCCTTCATGAGCTGAAGTACTCACGATCGAAGCCGCCGCGCCGAATATGAGAAGTCTGCTTTGTTGCCTACGGTCCTGGCCAAAGGCTCCGCCGAGCCAAGAGAACCAGCGACGATGTCTTAGTAGAGATTCGTCGAACGCAACCATATGCTGCAACGGGGTAGCCAACAAGCAATGGCCTTGTCGTCCGCTGGCGGGCCTGGTGAGATCAGAACTGTGTCGTGCGTCCCGTCCCCTCGACGCACAACAGGTTCGCCGCCGTATTGGGCGCGGCGAATCAATTGGGTAACCAACAAGTGACGGAAAGCCTGGTCGTTTACACTCCCGGTTGCAGATTGGCACTAAGGTCCCGCGCGAAACGCCCCAGTCAAGATATGGCGTCCCAGTGCAACAAAATCCGGCGATCATGACAGAACTACCAGGTCCCAACGCCGGCATAGACGACCGCCGGCGTGCCGATGGGCGGCACTCCGGAGTAGATCGGAGAGCAGCAGGCGCCGGTCGCCGCCAAGCGCCGCGCATGAGGACACTCAAGGGCGCGGAGATCATGCCGCCGAGGGGCGCTCCCCTGAAATGCATCGTCCGCAACATCTCGGAAACGGGAGCCTGCATTCAACTTCACAGCCCCGTCTTCCTCCACCACACCTTTGATGTTCTCTTCGACGACGGGGAGTGGTTTCGCCGCTCATGTCACGTGATGTGGCGGAAGGGTCTTCAGATTGGCGTCGAGTTTGATGCGCCGGAACCGGAGGGCGGACCGATCAGGCGCGCCATTCAGAGGCTGTTGGGGAGGCCGACGGGAGCGCCGGCTCAGCCCCGAGGTCGGTAGTTCGGGTAAGGCCGCCTCGAGCAAACGCGGATGCGACGCCGTGGTGCTTCATGAACTAGACGTCCCTTTGCCTTGACAGTTCCGCGCTGAGAAGGCTCAAAAGGTCCAAAGGCGGCGAGAGTCCGCCATGGGCGGCAGGGACGAAGCGCGGGCGGATGGCGGTCGCTTTCACTTTTCCGGGGCAGGGCAGCCAGACGGTCGGCATGGGCAAAGCGCTCGCCGACACGTTCTTCGAGGCGCAGGCCATTTTCGCCGCCGTCGACGACGCGCTCGGCGAAAAGCTCTCCACGATCATCTTCGAAGGCCCGATCGAGACGCTGACGCTGACCGAAAACGCGCAGCCGGCTTTGATGGCCGTCAGCCTCGCCGCGATCCGGGTGCTTGAAGCACGAGGGGTCCGGATCCGGGACAGAGTCGCGTTCGTCGCTGGCCATTCGCTCGGCGAATACTCGGCGCTTGCCGCAGCCGGGAGTCTTTCGGTGGCAGATGCGGCGAAACTCTTGCGCGTCCGCGGCCGCGCGATGCAGCAGGCGGTACCCGTCGGCACCGGCGCCATGGCCGCGCTACTCGGCATGGAACTCGATGCAGCGCGCGAAGTGGCAGCCGAAGCGGCCCAAGGTGACGTCTGCGAAGCGGCGAACGACAATGGTGGCGGACAAGTTGTGATCTCCGGTGCGAAGGCAGCCGTCGAGCGCGCGCTCGACATCGCCAAGGCGCGGGGAGCGAAACGGGCGATCCTTCTTCCGGTGAGCGCGCCTTTCCATTGCGCCCTGATGGAGCCCGCGGCAAAGGTGATGGAGATGGCGCTCGCGGCAACGGATATCCACCCGCCAGCCGTGCCGCTGATCGCCAACGTCGTGGCCGCACCCATCACCGAACCAGCGGAAATTCGAACGCGCCTGGTGGAGCAGGTCACCGGCATGGTGCGCTGGCGCGAGTCGATGATGTGGTTGGGACAAACGGGTGTCGGTACATTCGTCGAGGTCGGCGCGGGCAAGGTGCTTTCCGGTCTCGCCAAGCGCATCGTCGATGGGGCGGAGACCCTGAGTGTCGGCACGCCGGCCGAAGTCGACGCGGCGGTCGCTAAGCTGGCTTGAAAGGGGAAGTCGCATGTTCGAACTGAGCGGCAAGCGCGCGCTGGTGACCGGGGCGAGCGGCGCCATTGGCGGCGCTATCGCGACGGCCTTCCACAAGCAGGGTGCCACGGTGGCGCTTTCAGGGACGAAGCGGCCGGTGCTCGAAGCGCTCGCCGGCCAGCTCGGTGCTGGCGCGTTCGTAGTGCCGTGCGATCTCAGCAAGAAGGACGAGGTAGAGAAGCTCGTTCCGGACGCGGAAGCCGCGCTCGGCGGGGAGATCGACATCCTCGTCAACAACGCTGGCCTCAACCGGGACATGCTCTTCGCCCGCATGTCGGACGAGGACTGGCAAACGGTTATCGACGTGAACCTTACGGCCGCGTTCCGCCTTTCGCGCGCAGTTCTGCGCGGGATGATGCGGCGGAGGACGGGACGCATCATCTCGATTACCTCGGTGGTCGCCGTCGTCGGCAACCCGGGCCAGGGCAACTATTCGGCGTCGAAGGCGGGTCTCATCGGCATGACCAAGTCGCTCGCCGCGGAAATCGCCAGCCGCAACGTGACCGTGAATTGCGTTGCACCCGGTTTCACCACTTCGGCGATGACCGATGCACTGAACGAAAAGCAGAAGGCGATGATCATGGAGCGCGTGCCGGTCCGGCGTCTCGGAACGCCCGCCGAAGTTGCCGCCGCGGTCGTCTACCTCGCCTCCGACGAAGCGGCTTATGTCACCGGCCAGACGCTGCACGTCAACGGCGGTATGGCAATGATATGAAAGGGAAATTTGCCGCTGCCGGCGTGTCCTTCGAAGGCGTTCGCGAAGCCCGTAGGTCTGCTGGCAAAGCCCCGGAAAGTGTGTTACGAGGCTGCCCAATACCGATGCTGGCAGTATCGATTTCCGGCCGGCTATCGCGGCGAACATGCACCGAATTCGTTGGCACGTCCTTCCGTTCCGTGCAGGAGCCGATAAACGATCGCTTGTGGGGCGAGAGCTCTTTCGGGATGATCATACGGTGAGGCAATTGGGGTTCTCTAGATGAGCGATATCGGTGACCGGGTGAAGAAGATTGTGGTGGAGCATCTCGGCGTCGAAGCCGAGAAGGTGACCGAGGCCGCGAGTTTCATCGACGACCTTGGCGCCGACAGTCTCGATACGGTCGAACTCGTCATGGCCTTCGAAGAAGAATTCGGCGTCGAGATTCCCGACGACGCCGCTGAGACGATCCTCACCGTCGGCGACGCCATCGGTTTCCTGGAAAAGAACTCCGCCTAGTCGGGCGCCTGCCATGAGGCGGGTTGTCGTCACCGGATTGGGGATGGTGACGCCGCTCGGGTGCGGCGTCGATGCTACGTGGGCGAACGCGCTCGCCGCGCAAAGCGGTATCACCCGCATCACAGACTTTCAGGTCGACGATCTCGCCTGCAAGATTGCCGGCACGGTCCCGAAAGGATCGAAGGCCGAGGGCAAATACAATCCCGACGACTGGATGGAGCCGAAGGAAAGCCGCAAGGTCGATCCCTTCATCATCTATGCGGTCGCCGCCGCCGATCAGGCGCTGGATGACGCAGGGTGGCATCCGGAAAGCCGGGCGGACCAGATCGCGACTGGCGTACTCATCGGGTCGGGGATCGGCGGACTGCAGGGTATCGACGACGCGGCGAACACGCTCCGCGACCGCGGCCCGCGGCGCATCAGCCCGTTCTTCATTCCCGGCCGCCTGATCAATCTGGCCTCCGGCCAGGTCTCCATCCGTCACGGCCTCAGGGGCCCGAACCACTCCGTGGTGACTGCTTGCTCGACCGGCGCGCACGCCATCGGCGACGCCGGTCGCCTGATCGCGCTCGGCGATGCCGATGTGATGGTCGCCGGCGGCACCGAGTCTCCGGTCTGCCGCCTCGCCATGGCGGGCTTCGCCGCCTGCAAGGCGCTATCCACGCACTACAACGACCGCCCCGCCGAAGGGTCGCGCCCCTACGACCGCGACCGCGACGGCTTCGTCATGGGCGAGGGTGCCGGTGTCGTCATCCTGGAGGAGCGTGAGCACGCGCTCGCCCGCGGTGCGAAGATCTACGGCGAGGTGGTCGGCTACGGCCTCTCCGGCGACGCCTTCCACATCACCGCGCCGGCCGACGATGGCGACGGCGCCGAACGCTGCATGAACATGGCGCTCAAGCGCGCCAATGTGCGACCCGACGAGATCGACTACATCAACGCTCATGGCACGTCGACTATGGCTGACGATATAGAGCTGCACGCGGTCGAGCGCGTCGTCGGCAATGCCGCTGGCAAGGTGTCGATGTCGTCAACGAAGTCGGCGACCGGCCACCTTCTCGGCGCCGCCGGGGCGGTTGAAGCGATCTTCTCGCTACTCGCCATACGCGACAACATCGCGCCGCCGACCCTGAACCTCGACAATCCTTCGGTTGTGACCGCGATCGACCTGGTGCCGAAGGCCGCCAGGAAGCGGCAGATCGATACCGTCCTCTCCAATTCATTCGGCTTTGGCGGCACCAACGCATCGTTAGTTTTCCGCAGGCATGCCTAAACTGGGTAGTGCGTCAGTTTGAAATTCGCCGGCCTTGACGGTGGTATCGCTCGCCCGCAATCGCTCCTATATGCTTAGCACAGGCGAGCGGATGGCCTTAAAACCTTACAGAGTGGATTGCTATTTTCCTGACCCGAAGGGGATCGACGGCCTTCAGAAAGTGGGCCGGACAATAAAGGCGTCGAGTAACGCCCAAGCGATCAAGGAAGCACCGACCGCTCTGAGGGGGGAGCCGACTTTCTACAAGATCGTGGCCGTGACCCGGAAAGGCGAGGAAGTGATCTACGATTCGCGGGACGGTACTTAATGCCTCGTGGTCCCAAAGGCGAGAAGCGCCCGCCGACGTAGTGGCTGGCTAGAAAGGCGGCGCGCCGATGGGGTGGGTAGGGCTGATCTTAAGTACGATTTTTATAGGGTTTCTAATTGGTCGCGTTCGACATTTTGTCCGCGACAAGGCACCGTTTTACAGTCGATCAAGCATATTGATCGTCGGCGTGGTGATTGGGATCATATTCGGCATAATCGTTCATCTGCTTGGCCGATTTGCGATGCCCCTTGCGGGAAGAACTCTTCTAATTACTTTCTCGTTTATTGGTTTGGGGTGACCTGCCACTGAAGTTTCATCCAGCGGCGATTAGAGTCTCGGCCGGTTTGGCGCCGGTTGGCGCGATGAGATGTTTGGCATAGGCCACCGGCGT
>JAYTZZ010000210.1:0-16557 GCA_043741595.1 Hyphomicrobiales bacterium
CAAGATTCCACACCAACAGGCGAGCTTCAAGGTGCTGGAAGCGCCGGACGTTCCCTCAGCGCTGATCGAACTCGGCTACCTCACGAATGCCACGGACGAAGAACAGCTCGTTTCGGAAGAATGGCAGGGGAAGGTCGCCACCTCGATGATCGAGGCGATCGACGGATACTTCGGCAAGCAGGCCATGGTCAGCGACAAGCCGTAGTCTCAGGGAGAGCGAATTGTTGCTGAAAAGGCACGACAATAGGGGTACTAACCGCGACGAGGCCGACGCCCTAGTTTCTCCACAAACGAGCCCGCATAAGGCCGGGCGGTCGGTCGACCTTGATTTCAGGCGGCCGGGCGCAGATTTCTGCGCTGCCCCGGGGCGCGCAAGCGGCCGGATTGTGGACACGATATGATACTACGACTCATCGGCTACCTGTTCGGGATTGGTGCCGTGCTCTTCCTCGCCGCCGCTGGTGCTGTCGCTTGGTATGTCTCGGGGATGACCTCGGACCTGCCGAACTACGACGTGCTCGCCAAATACGAGCCGCCAGTGATGAGCCGCGTCCACGCGGCCGACGGGCAACTGGTCGCCGAGTACGCCACCGAGCGCCGCCTCTATTTGCCTATCCAGGCCGTCCCCGAGCAGATCAGGGACGCCTTCATCTCGGCCGAAGACAAGAACTTCTACGAGCACTCCGGGCTCGACTATTACGGCATCGCCCGCGCGCTGCTGCAGAATGTGGAAGCCTATGGCAAGGGCCAGCGCCTCGTGGGCGCGTCGACCATCACCCAGCAGGTGGCGCGGAACTTCCTCCTTACCCTCGACCAAACCTGGGACCGCAAGGTCAAGGAAGCGATCTTGTCGCTGCGTATCGAGCAGGCCTACTCCAAGGACAAGATCCTCGAACTCTACCTGAACGAGATTTTCCTGGGGCTAGGCGCCTACGGCGTCGCCGCGGCGTCGCTCACCTACTTCGACAAGTCGGTGCATGAGTTGACGCTCGCCGAGACGGCCTACCTCGCGGCACTCCCCAAGGGACCCAACAACTACAACCCGTTCCGCTTCCCGGACCGCGCGGTCGAGCGCCGCAACTGGGTCATCGACCGCATGGTCGAGAACGGCTACGTCACCGCCGAAGCTGCGGAGAAGGCTAAGAAGGAGCCGCTGGGCGTCAAGCTGCGCACAACCGGACCGTCGATCTTCGCCGCCGACTACTTTGCCGAGGAAGTCCGCCGCCAACTTAGCCAGATGTTCGGAGAGAAGACACTCTACGAGGGCGGGCTTTCGGTCCGCACATCGCTGAACCCACCGATGCAGGTCATGGCGCGGCAGGCGCTCATTGATGGGCTAGCTAACTATGACAGCGGCCTCGGTTGGCGTGGACCGGTCGCCCACATCGACGCCCTCGGTGAAGACTGGGGCACGAAGGTCGCCGCCGTCACACCGCTTTCCGACCTGACCGACTGGCGTCTGGCCGTGGTGCTTTCGGTAACGCCGGAGGCGGCCACGATCGGCCTTCGCCCAGACGCCGCGCAAGGGACGACCGCAGCCGGCACCAGCCGCGACACCGGCACCATCCCGTTCAAGGGCTCGAATTGGAAACAGATCGCCGCGGCCGGCGGCACGAAAGCGACGGCGGTCAAGTCGATGGATGGCCTGCTCCAGGTCGGCGACGTGGTCTATGTCGACGCCGCTGACGGCGCCGCGGGCGAGTATCGTCTCCGCCAGATACCGCAGGTGGAAGGCGCGATGGTCGCCATGGACCCGCACACCGGCCGGGTGCTCGCCATGGTCGGGGGCTTCTCGTACGCGGAAAGCCAATTCAACCGGGCGACGCAGGCCTATCGCCAGCCGGGTTCCTCGTTCAAGCCGTTCGTCTATTCCGCCGCACTCGACAATGGCTACACGCCGTCATCGGTGATTATGGACGCGCCGATCGAAGTGGAGCAGGGCGGGAACCAGGGCGTTTGGCGGCCGGAAAACTACTCCGGCGAGTACTACGGGCCCTCGACTCTGCGCACCGGTATCGAGCTGTCGCGGAACGTCATGACAGTGCGTCTGGCGCAGGACATGGGCATGCCGCTCGTGGCCGAATACGGGCGCCGCTTCGGCATCTACGATCAGATGCTCCCGGTCTTGGCGATGGCGCTGGGTTCCGGCGAGACGACGGTGATGCGCATGACGGCGGGCTATTCGGTATTCGCCAACGGCGGTCGCGAGGTTCGCCCGACCCTCATCGACCGCATCCAGAACCGCTACGGGCAGACCATCTTCAAGCACGAGGACCGCGTCTGCGAGGGCTGTGACGCCGACGCCTGGGCTGGTCAGGACGAACCTACGGTCGTCAACAACAGTGAACAGGTGCTCGATCCGATGACCGCCTACCAGATGACGTCGATGCTGGAAGGCGTTGTGACGCGCGGCACGGGCACGGCGGCCAAGGCGATCGGTAAGCCTATCGCGGGAAAGACGGGCACGACCAACGACTACAATGACGCCTGGTTCGTCGGCTATTCGCCGGACCTTGTCGCCGGCGTCTGGATCGGCTTCGACACGCCGCGTTCGCTTGGCAGCGGCGAGACTGGCGGCGCGCTTGCCGCACCGATCTTCACCGAATTCATGCAGCAGGCGCTTGCCGACAAGCCGCCGATCCCGTTCCGTGTGCCCCCGGGGCTGAACTTTATTCCGATCGATCGTCGCACGGGGCTCCGCGCCGAAGCCGGCGACCAGGGCGTCATCCTCGAAGCGTTCAAGCCGGGAACCGCGCCGCCGGACACGTATTCGATCATCGGCTACACCGACACGATGGGCCGCCCGCTGACCGTCGAGCCCGAGCAGGACCGCGCCGTAATCTCGGGGACCGGCGGGCTGTATTAGTTCATAAGAGTGCGCTGGGGTGGCGACGAACTAGGTGGCGTTGTCGCCGCGCCGACGGGCAAGGTTACGATGACCTCATTGACCCGGCCGATCATCTTCCTGCTTTCCCTGGCACTGGCGGCAGGAATGCTTTGGTCTGCCGGGCCGCCGCCGGCCGAGGCCGCGCAGCTCTCGACCCGCACGCACATCTTCTACTATCCCTGGTATCAGAACCCGGCGTTTAGCGGCTTCTATCGCCATTGGCAGGAGCCCAGCTTTACTCCGCCCGACGATATCAGCGCGAATTACTACCCGGTCCTCGGCGCCTACGACTCTGGAGATTTCAAGCACGCGGTGGCGCAGCAGATGCGGCAGATCCAGCAGGCCGGTATCGGGGTGATCGTTTACATCTGGTGGGGGCAGGATTCCAACGAGGATCGCTATGCTCTCGGCACAATGAACGTCGCCGATGAGTTCGGGATCAAGGTCGCATGGCACATCGAACCTTACGAGGGGCGCACCGCGGCTTCAGTTGCTGCGGATATCACCTACATCAACGCACATTACGGAGACCACCCGGCGTTCTTCCGCACCCTCGTGAGCCTCGCGGTCGACGGCGACAAGGGCGTGTTCTACATCTACAACAGCCTGCTCACCGCCGACTGGTCGCCCCTCGACGCCGTCCGGGCCGGCAACTTTGTGTTGGCGCAGACGACCGACTTCTCGCGGGTGGCGAATTTCGACGGTATGTACACGTACGCCACCGCCAGCGGGTTGGGGAACGGCTGGGCCGAAGCCAGCGACTATGCCCGGGCGCACCGCCTGTTTTGGGCGCCCTCGATCGGGCCGGGTTATATCGATGACCGCGCGGTAGCCGGCAACACCTCTCCGACTGTCGATCGAAGCAACGGCGCTACCTATGACGCGCAGTGGCAGCTCGCGCTCAATCCCCGCTTCGGTGTGCCCGACTGGATCACCATTACATCCTTCAACGAGTGGCATGAGGGCTCGCAAATCGAGGCGGCCAGCAGCACTCCCCCGCGGGGGTTCGGCTACCTGACCTACGAACACGCTTACGGCCTGACCGGGGAGAACGCCGAGATGGCTTATATCGGGCGCACCAAGCTGTGGGTCGACACCTTCGATCCTTCGCCAGACAACCCCAACCTGATTACCAATGCCTCGTTTGAGACCGCCGGCGGATCGACTGGCAAGGCGCGGAGCTGGATACCGGGCAGCCTTCATACGCGGAGCACCGAGCGCGTACACACTGGCCGCTGGGCGTTCAGATCCACCTTTATCGGCAGCAGCACGAGCAGGGGCGCCAGCTCTCGCCTCGCAGCGTTCCGGATCGCGCCCAACACCAACTACGTACTTTCGGGGTGGATCTACCTAGACAGCGGCAGAGGCGCCGCCTGTCTCGACATGAACGACGTTCCCGGCGAGCTGCAGATTTGCGCCGGCCCGTTCTTGGGGTGGCAATTGCTTTCCGGAACCTGGAACAGTGCCGCGACCCGTGAGGTGGTCATCCGTCTCGTGACCGACAACCCAAACGGCCCGATCTATTTCGACGATATAGCGATGCGTGTTGCCGGCGGCCAGCACTAGCACCCGCCAAAACAGTGCGAATGTCGCTTCTTGCGCAAAGCCACCACGATCACGTCGCACAGTGACGCTTTGCAATTCCGAGCCTTTTTTGACGAGCCGACGAATACCGTCAGCGACCTCGTGTGGGACTCCGCGACGAAGCACGGGCGGTCATCGATCCGGTGCTCGACTACTATCGGGATTCTGGCGAGGTCGACATTCGCTCAGTAGAGGCGATCCTCAAAGCGGCGCGAGACGCAGGTGTAACCCTCGACTGAGCGCTTGCGACCCATGCCCACGCGGACCATCTCTCCGGCGCGCCGTACATCAAGACGCATACCGGCGCCAGGATCGGCATCGGCGTGTGGTGGCGCGGGTTTACAGCCCTGCGCCCGCCGACTAAGAGACACGCGCGCCTCCCAAGAGAGCCACGAACATGCGCCCCGAAATCCAATCGACCGTCGATGAAATCCAGCAGGTGATCGGCCTGCTGAGGAGGCATCTTTGACTGGGATCGCGCCAAGCAGCGCCTGGCGGAGCTGAACGCCGCGGTCGAGGATCCGTCCTTCTGGAGTTCGCCCGAGCGCGCGCAGAAGCTGATGCGCGAGCGCCAGCAACTCATCGACGGCATTGACGCTGTCGAGCGCTTCGAGCGCCAGGTCGCCGATCAGGTCGAACTGATCGGGCTGGGCGAGGCGGAAGGCGACGCCGGCGTTGTCGAGGAAGCCGAGGCCAAGCTGAAGGCGCTCAGTGCCGAGGCGGAGCGTCGGCAGATCGCGACGATGCTTTCCGGCGAGGCCGACGGCAACGACGCTTATGTCGAGATACATGCAGGCGCCGGCGGGACCGAAAGCCAGGATTGGGCGGCAATGCTCATGCGCATGTACACGCGCTGGGCTGAGCAGAACGCCTACAAGGTCCAGATCCTCGAATACCACGACGGCGAAGAAGCCGGCATCAAGTCGGTGACGCTCGAGGTCTCGGGGCCGAGTGCCTATGGCTGGCTGAAGACGGAGTCCGGCGTGCATCGGCTAGTCCGCATTTCGCCGTTCGACAGCCAGGCGCGACGGCATACGTCGTTCGCGAGCGTCTGGGTCTATCCGGTCATCGACGACACCATCGATATCCAGATCGACGAAAAGGATGTGCGCATCGATACGTTCCGCTCGTCGGGCGCGGGCGGCCAGCACGTCAACACCACCGACTCCGCTGTGCGCATGACGCACATTCCGACCAACATCGTCGTCCAATGCCAGAACGAGCGTTCGCAGCACAAGAACCGGGCGACCGCATGGAAGATGCTGCGCGCCCGGCTCTATGAAAACGAACTAGAAAAGCGCGAAGCCGCCGCAGCCGAAGCCTCAGCATCGAAGACCGATATCGGCTGGGGCCATCAGATCCGCAGCTACGTGCTCCAGCCGTATCAGCTCGTGAAGGATCTCCGGACGGGGGTCGAGAGCACCGATCCTCAGCGCGTGCTGAATGGCGACCTGATGCCGTTCATGGAAGCTTCGCTGGCGCAACGCGTCGGCGGCGAAGCAGCGAAGGCGAACTAGCCCGGCGCTAAAGGAGCGGCGCGATCTCGGCGCCGGCCCTGATGTAGGCCATCGGATCAATAGCGGCGCCGTCAACGCGCACCTCGTAATGGAGGTGCGGCCCGGTCGAGCGGCCCGTGCTGCCAGCGCGACCGACGATGGCGTTCTTGGCCACGACCTGCCCGACCGTGACGTCGATCTCGCTCAGATGCCCGTACCGGGTAGTGATGCCGTTGCCATGGTCGACTTCGACCATGTTGCCGTAGCCGCCGGTGTACCCGGCGGTGATGACCGTGCCGCCGGCGGTCACTCGCGCCGGGAAGTCGGATGCGGCGCGGAAATCGACGCCGGTGTGCATGGCGGGGCGGCCGAGGAACGGATCCATGCGCGCGCCGTAGCCGCTGGTGATCGGCGCCTTGGCGATCGGGCGGGAAAGAGGAAGCTGATTGGCGAGGCGGCGAACAGCGCCGAAGCGTTCGATCTCGCCGGCGATGAGGTCGACGCTCGAGCGGAACGTCTCCGGATCGGCGTTCTCGTCGATCTCGACAAGGGGACCGCCGACGCTCGGATCGGTCGGCGAGTGGCTAGAGGGAACCCGCTGCCCAAGGCGTTTCAATACGCTCGCGATGCGATCGGTGCGGTGGGAAACCTTTGCGGCGATCGCGTCGACATAAGCGACCTGATCGCGGGCGAGTTCGTCGAGAGAAGCGTTGACGGCGCCAAGCTGAGCTTCCGGGGCCTCGACCGGCTCGCTCGCCGGGTCGACGCGGAGCGCCGCGAAGGCAAGCGGTCCGACCCCGGCCAGGACAGGAGTGATGCTGCTGGTCTTGAGCGGATCCCGGATTTCGGAATCGGATGCCTGATCGTCGACCTTGTCGTCGGCCGCGTCAGTTGCCGCGGCAACCGGAAGGTCCGTCGGAGCGATACCGGCGCGGCGAGCAGCCTGGCTGAGGCCGGCAATGCTGTCCTGGCGAGCGTCGAGAGCGGCCTGACGGCCGGCGAGACGGTCCATCTCGGCCTCGACGGATTCCTGGTTGAGGAGCTGGCGGCTGGTCAGCCGGTCGATATCCGAGCGCAACGAAGCGATGCGATCCTCGTAGGCGTGCTGCATCCGCGCCTGGCGAGCAATCGAGGCTGCCAGAAGGTCGTCACGGAAAACGAGATAACCCGTGGCCGAAAGGTAGAGCGTGCCAAAAGTGAGAGCGACGCCGCCCACGATCGCGATGAGCCACGGCCTAATGGTGAAGCTCCGCACATTCTCGCCATGGGCGATAATGATGCGGTGCGGGGGCTTGCGACGTGCGAACGAATGGGACGAATGATGACCGGCAGTCGGCATACGCACTCACCGATTTGTTGCGTTTTGGCTTGGTACGCCAGGAACGACGCAAGTGAAGCGATGAGCGATTAGACTAGGTTAAGGTTAACAAACCCTTGGTCTGTGCCGTTTTGCACAGGTCTAGACGGCCTCCGCCGCCGCCAGCACGGCTTCGACATGGCCAGGAACCCTGACTTTCCGCCACTCCTGGATCACCCGACGATCCGGGCCGATGAGAAAGGTCGCGCGCTCGACCCCCATGTACTTTCGGCCGTACATACTCTTCTCGACCCAGACCGCATACGGATCGATGGCTTTGTGGTCCGGATCAGAGGCGAGGGTGATGCCGAGCTTGTGCTTCGCCTTGAACTTGTCGTGCGCCTTCTCCGTATCCGGAGAAATCCCGATCACGGCCGTTCCCGCTTTGCGGAAAGCCTTGTCGGCCTTGGTGAAATCGATGGCTTCCAGCGTGCAGCCGGTGGTGTCGTCCTTCGGGTAGAAGTACACGACGACCTTCTTGCCGGCGAAGTCGGAGAGCTTGACCCGGCCCCCGCCATCGGTCGGCAAATCAAAATCCGGGGCCTTTTTGCCGGTCATCCCGTCGGCCATGACGCCTTCCTTTCGTCGCACTTGCTGGGCTTCACAAGGGGTCTCGCACGATTCTAGCGCGGCGAACGCCGGGGCGGCTAGCGCATATCGCTTCCGCCTTCCAGTCTCGCCACGGCCTGCGATCATGATTAAGAAGGGGAGGCGAGGCCGCTGTTGACCCGAGTCATGTTGAAAACCCGCCTGCGAGGGCGTCGCTGACCTGAACATGCGCCTCAACCAGTACCCCTCCGAGCAGGCCGCCGGCCGGCCGCTGCGGCAACGCCCGACGCGATCCAAGCTGATCGTTCGGGCGATCACGATCATTCTGCTGGTGTTGGTCATCGCATTCCTCGGCGCGGCCCTGCTGGTGCTGACTGGCCCAACCGAATTCGGCATCGTCCGCGAGCGCATCGCGACCATCATCCGCGCCAACCTCGGCGAAAGCTACGACGTCGATATCCGCCGCGCAGTTATCGACCTGGATCCGGTCCTCGGGCTGGTCGTGCGTGTCGACGATCTCGATGTTCGCGACGGCAGCAAGCAGGTTGTCGCCCACATTCCCTCTACCCGCTTCGCGATCGATCCCTATTCGCTCCTCGGCTTCCGGGTCGAGGTGAAGCAGGTCGAACTCAGCGGTCCGGAGATTTCGTTTGCGCGTGGCGAGGGCGGTTCTATTTATCTTGGCAACGCGGGTACCACACCACCGGAGCGGCGGGCGGACACGCCGCCGCTTTCCACCGCTGAAGTAGATGCGGCCGACGGCGGCTTCCCCGATCTTCTCGCGGCACTCTACCTGATGGACCGCGGAATCGAACCGCAACTCGAAGGCGCGATCAAAGCAGGCTTCGAGCGCTTCGCGGTCGTCAATGGCACGATCTCGGTGTGGGATGGGGCGCGCCAGTTACAGCGGCGCTTCCCCGGAACCGACCTGAACGTCGCTCTAGACAAGACGACGTCCGCACTCTCAGTGACGCTGGCAACTTCCGGCTACGGCGGCCGGTGGACCGCGACCATCGACCGCGATACCGACGCCACCTCCGGCAGCCACCTTATGTCAGCGGTTTTCTCGCAGCTCACCGTCGCTGACATTTTTCCCGGCTTAGGGGACGACGACAGCCTGTTGATAGCCGACATCCCGCTATACGGCCGCGCCACCATCCGCTTGGCTAAAGACGGCTCGGTGGAAGACGCCAACGCACGCCTCGACTTTGGCGCCGGCGTCATCCGCTTCGGCGAGGAGCGGGAGACGGTACTGCTCGATGAGGCGACGATGAAGGTCCACTGGGACATCGCCAACAAATCGCTGATCCTCGATCCTTCGACATTTTACTTCGGCGAGACGCGGGGCGTCGTCACCGGGCGTGTATTCCCGCAGGGCGATCCTGCCGACCGCCGCTACGCCTTTGAGCTGGAGTCGCCTGGCGCAGTGCTTGCCCCACGCGATTCCAACGAGCCACCGATGATCGCTCAGCGGATTGCCGTCTCCGGGGTCGCCGACCTCAAGGCGAAGCTCCTGAACGTTGAGAACGCCGTCATCCAGGTACAGGATGCCGCCATCGCCGCCGCCGGAAGCCTTGGCTTCAGTGGCGTAACTCCGTCGCTCGCCATGGCGGCAACTTTCTCACCGATGACGGTGGGCGCGTTGAAGCAGATGTGGATTCCGATGATCGCGACAGGCGCGCGCAAGTGGGTCATGGAGCACGTCAGTGCGGGTAAGCTCCTGTCCGGGCGCTTCGAAGCTGCGATACCGGCGGGGGTTCTGTGGACGGGAAAACGTCCGCGCCTGCCCGACGACGCGCTTCGCCTCGACATGCGCGTGGAGGGCGTGGCCTTCACTACTTTCGGCAAACTCCCGCCGATCGTCAACGCGTCTGGAAATATCGTGGTCTCCGGTTCGACGGTTGGCATCGACGTGGAAAAAGGCGAAGTGCGCGTGCCGTCGGGAACAGTGTCTGTCGAGAACGGTGCCTTCGCCGTGCCCAACACATCCAAGCGGCCGGCGGACGGACTGATCGAGATGCAGCTGTCTGGCAGTGCGATGGCGCTCGCCGAAATCGCCGAGTCCGATCCGATCAACGCGCTATCGCGTCGGAAACTCTCTCCGGGCGACCTCAGCGGCAAGGGGACCGCGCGGGTGTCGCTCCGGCTGCCGCTCCGCGAGGGGCTCACCGACGCCGACGTCGACTGGAAGGTGGTCGTCAACACCGACGATGTGGCGAGCAAGAAGCCCGTCGAAGGACGCTCAGTCAGCGAAGCCAACGTGGCGCTGACTGTTACTCCTGACGAAGTTGCGGTCTACGGCAAGGCGCGGATCGACGGTGTCGGCGCCGACGTTTCGATGTCGTTCCCCATTGGAACCGCCGGCACGGATGGGGCCCCGAGCGATCGCCACGTGCGCCTCCTGCTTGACGAAGAGGCGCGCAAGCGTTTCGGCGTCGGTCTTGACGAAGTGCTCTCCGGCACCCTGAGCGCGCTCGTTTCGGATTCGCCTGATGGCAAGGGCCAACACTACGATCTCGACCTTCGCCGCGCCCGCGTCGTCCTGCCCGGCATCGGCTGGACCAAGGGTATCGGAGTCCCTGCAACGCTGACCTTCGACGTGAAGCCGGCGAACGATGGCTACGCGGTCGAGAACCTCGTGCTCGAGGGTGACGGGTTCGGCTTCGCCGGTTCGGCGCGCCTGGACGAAGGCTACAATCTGACATCCGCCGACATCACGCGGCTGTCGCTCCACGCCGGCGACGCCATTTCGTTGAAGCTGAGCCGCGGCAAGAGTGGATACGCCATCACCGCGCGTGGTGACTCGTTCGACATGCGCGGCATGATGGGCCACATCCGCGATCGCAACGAACAGGCGGGCGGGTTCCCCGACATCGCCGTGGATGCGCGCATCGCCCGTCTTGTCGGCTTCAATCAGGAAGAGGTGACGACCGCGTCGCTGACCATGGTTTCGGTCGGCGGCGAGACCCAGAAGATTTCGTTCTCCGGGCAGCTCGGCGGCGACGACATATCGCTGAACTTCGCTGTCGCGCCTGACGGAACGACCCTGCAGGCGAACGCCCAAGACGCCGGAAGACTGATGCGTTTCACGGATATCTACACGCGCTTGAACGGCGGCATCGTGACCATTGCCGGAAAGGCGGATCGCTCCGGACCTCTGTCGGGCACGCTGGAGATTGCGGGTTTCGATGTGATCAACGAGCCGGCCATGGAAAAGGTCATCGCCAAGGACCTCACCAAGGCGACCAACGGAAACCCTGCCATCGATCCGGGCCGCGTGCATTTCCAGCGGATGGTGGCGCGCTTCCGAAGGAGCGACCATGTTCTCGCCATCGAGGACGCACTGCTGTCGGGCGCGTCGGTCGGCGCGACTTTCTCGGGCCGCTACGACCTTTCGACGACGGCAATTGACATCACTGGCACCTACCTGCCGGCGTATGCGTTCAACAATCTGTTCAGCCGGATTCCAATCCTCGGCATCGCGCTCGGCGGCGGATCGCGCGAGGGCCTGTTCGGCGTCACGTTCAAGATTTCAGGGCCAATCGCGCAGCCGCAAGTATTCTTCAACCCGCTGTCGGCAGTGGCGCCCGGCATCTTCCGGAAGATTTTCGAGTTCCAGCGGCCGACGCAGTAGGCGGTCAGGAAGCCTTGACGAGCACGTGCTTCTTGCGGCCGTGCGAAAGCTTCACGACGCCTTCGTTGATGTCGGCGGCGGTGACCGTCACGCCGGCGTCGGTGACGCGGATGTCATTGACGCTGACGGCATTGTTGGCAATGGCCCGGCGCGCTTCGCCGTTCGAGGTGGCGAGGCCGGCGCGGACAAGGAGCCCCGTGATAGCGATGCCGGCAGTGAGTTCCGCCCGCGGAACATCGACCGTGGGAAGGGCGTCGCCTACTCCGCCTTCCTCAAAAGTGCGGCGCGCGGCTTCGCCCGCCTCTTCGGCGGCCTCGCGGCCGTGGAGGAGGGCGGTCGCCTCGTTGGCGAGCACTTTCTTGGCATCGTTCAGTTCGGCACCCTGAAGTGCGGCGAGACGCGCGACCTCGTCGAGCGGGAGCTCGGTGAAGAGCCTCAGGAAACGCTCGACGTCCGCGTCCTCGACGTTCCGCCAGAACTGCCAATATTCGTAGGGCGACAGGAGATCGGCGTTCAGCCATACCGCGCCACTCGCGGTCTTGCCCATCTTGGCGCCGGAGGAGTTCGTGATCAGCGGCGTGGTCAGGGCATAGAGCTGCGGCAGGCCCAGGCGCCGGCCGAGGTCGATGCCGTTGACGATGTTGCCCCACTGGTCCGAGCCGCCAAGCTGCAACGTGCAACCGTGACGCCGCGCCAGCTCGGTGAAGTCGTAGGCCTGCAAGACCATGTAATTGAACTCGAGGAACGACAGCTCGTGCTCACGCTCGAGGCGGAGCTTGACCGAGTCCATCGCTAGCATTCGGTTTACCGAGAAATGACGGCCGACGTCGCGCAGGAAATCGATGTAGTTGAGGGGCGCCAGCCACTCAGCATTATCGACCATGATGGCGCCAGTCGGAGGCGCGCCGAAATCCATGAAGCGCGCGAAGGTCTGCTTCAGGCTGTCTTTGTTGCCGTCGATCTCCTCGTAGGTGAGGAGCTTGCGCACGTCGTCTTTGCCTGACGGATCGCCGACCCGGGTGGTGCCGCCCCCCATCAGGACGATCGGGCGGTGGCCGGTCTTCTGCATCCAACGCAGCATCATGATCTGCACCAGACTGCCGACATGGAGGCTCGGCGCGGTGCAGTCGAATCCGATATAGCCGGTGATCGGACCGGCGAGCGCCTGCCTGTCGAGGGCCTCGGGATCGGAAATCTGATGGATGAAACCGCGCTCGGAAAGCGTGCGCAGGAGGTCGGACTTGAATGCGGCCATGGACTTGTATCCCTTGGGCGGCGTTATCCCTGAGGGGCGCGCGGCTGTCTAGCAGGACGGAAGGCTGGCGGAAATGGCGTTGACGACGGTTCTTGGCCTGATGAGCGGCACGTCCATGGACGGCGTGGACGCCGCCGTGCTGATCACCGACGGTGAGACGGTCGCGTCGTTAGGGCCGCGGCTGCCGCGGCCCTACACGGCGGCTGAACGCGAAACTCTGCGTGCCGCGGTCCGCGAAGCGCGGACTCTGACCGACCGGACGGCACGACCCGGGATACTCGCCGAAGCCGAGCGCATCGTGACAAACGCGCACGGCGAGGTGGTCGAGGAGCTACTAAGGCAGAACTCCGAGCTTCGGATCGATCTCATTGGCTTTCACGGCCAGACCGTATTCCACGCGCCGGAACGGCGGCTCACGGTCCAGATCGGCGACGGCAAAGCGTTGGCAAAACGGCTAGGCGTGCCGGTAGTGTTCGACTTTCGCGCGGCGGATGTTGCAGCCGGCGGCCAAGGGGCGCCGCTCGTGCCGATCTATCACCGGGCGCTCGCCTTGCGGGCCGGCTTGAAGGGCACCATCGCCATCGTCAACATTGGCGGCGTCGCCAACGTGACCCGTATCGCCCCGGACGGCGGACTCGTTGCGGGCGACACAGGGCCGGGCAATGCTCTCATCGACGATTTCGTTCGGGCGCGCACCGGTGCAGCCATGGACGTGGAAGGAACGCTCTCGGCGAAGGGCGGGGTCCACGACGGAACCTTATCCGCGATGCTCGCAAACCCGTGGTTCGACCGGCCGATGCCCAAGTCCCTCGACCGCGATGCATTCGCCATCGACGCGGTCGCCGGCCTCTCCACCGAGGACGGCGCGGCAACGTTGACAGCCTTCACTTCTCGAACGATCGTGAAAGGCATCGTGATGGCCGGCGGCGCTGAACGTGTCGTCATTGCCGGCGGTGGCACCCACAACCCATTCCTCATGCAACGGCTGGCGGTGGACGCCGGACTGCCGGTAGTGAGCGCCGCCGCGCTTGGCTGGTCGCCGGATTTCCTGGAGGCTGAGGCGTTCGCTTATCTCGCGGCGCGAACCGTTGCGGGTCTGCCGCTGACGTTTCCAGGGACCACTGGCGTTCCTTCGTCTACGATCGGCGGCGTGCTGGTCACGCCTTGATGGTGGCTGGAAGCGCGGTGGTTTGTACGCTATCAGCCGTCAGATGAAGCTGAGCGACATTGCGAAAGCCCTGCGGGCCGAGGTGGCCGGTGACGGCGCGCTGGATATAAAACGGGTCGTTCATCCGGCCGACGCAGAGGGGAAGGCCGATCTCGCCGTCGCTCTGACCGGCGACGCGCTTGAAGCACTCGCTTCCACCCGCGCCGGCGCTGCCGTGGTGAAGCCCGGGACGCAGTCGCCCGCCGGGCTTGCGACCATTGTCTTCGATGGCCACGAGCGCATGGCGCTCGCGATCCTGACGCGCCTGTTCGATGCCGGTCCCGATCATAGCGCGGGAATCCATACAACGGCTGTCGTTTCCCCCAGCGCGATCGTGGCGGAAAGCGCTGGCATCGGGCCATTCGTGACGGTCGGACCGGGTAGCACGATTGGCGCGGGCACCATCGTCCTCGCGAGCGTGACCGTTGGCGCGGGAGTCACGATCGGCCGCGACTGTCTGATCCACCCGGGTGTGCGCCTCGGCGACCGGGTCCGCCTCGGCGACCGCGTGATCATCCACGCCAACGCCGTCATCGGCTCGGATGGATTCTCGTTCATTCCCGTCCGCAATCCGGACGGTTCGCGGAATCCTGTCGATGCGCCCGTGCGCGTCCATTCGCTGGGGACGGTAGTTCTCGCCGACGACGTCGAGGTTGGCGCCTCGACCACGATCGACCGCGGCACCCTTCGTGACACCCGCATCGGCCGCGGCACGAAGATCGATAATCAGGTGCAGATCGCCCACAACGTGACCATCGGGGAATCCTGCCTGATCTGCGGCAGCGCCGGGATTGCCGGGAGCGCGGTCATCGGCGATCGGGTGATCCTCGGAGCGGGCGCCGGGGTAGCCGACCACGTCAAGGTCGCCTCCGACTCGACCGTGGCGGCAATGTCGGGGACGCCTACCAATGTCGCAACTGGCACGGTTGTTTCCGGGACCCCCGCGACGCCGCACGCCGTTTCGCTCGAACGCTACATCAACGTCGGCCGCCTGAAGGTGCTCTACCCCAAGGTCGACGACCTCAAAAAACGGGTCGAGGCTCTGGAAAAAGGCGACAAGGGTGGTTAGCAAAGGGACGAGGCATGGGCAGACGGGTTGGAGGTGTTGATAATGGTCGATGTGACTGCGGACGTCATCGCAATCATCGCCAAGAAGGTTCCGGGCGAGAAAAAGGATATCAAGCCCTCCGATAATCTTCAGGAATTAGGTCTGGAGTCGATCGACGCTCTCGAGATGATTTTCGATCTCGAAGAGAAGTTCGGCATTCAGATCCCGTACAACGCCAACAGCGCGGCAACCGACTTCTCGACCGTTGGCGATGTGGTCAAGGCGATCCAGAAGCTGGTGGACGAAGGCCCCAAGGCGGCGGACGCCAAGACGTGAATTGGCCGCATCGCGTCGTCGTCACCGGCTGTGGAGTCATCTCGCCTGTAGGTCTCGACACGGCGACGTATTGGTCGAGCCTCAAGGAAGGCAAGAGCGGCATCGGTTCGCCGACGTCCATCCCGGCTGAACTCCTCCAGAAGGAGGTAGTCGCCGAGATCAAGGACTTCGATCCGGCAAAACATTTCAGCGAACGCGAGATTTCCCCCCTCGACCGGGTATCGCAATTCGCCATCGTGGCCGCGCGCGAGGCGGTGGCTGAATCCGGCATCAGCTTTGATGCCGGGCTCTCCGAGCGGACCGCGGCGATTATCGGCACCGGCATCGGGGGGGCGACCACGATCGACGATTCGTACAAACGCCTCTATCGCGAAAACGCCAGCCGTCCCTATCCACTCACCATTCCAAAGCTGATGCCGAATGCGCCGGCGAGCCAGGTCTCGATGCACATCGGCATTCGCGGGCCGTCTTTCGGCGTGGTCAGCGCCTGTTCGTCCGCGACACACGCCATTGGGCTCGCCTTCCAGATGCTGCGCTCCGGGATAGCCGACGCGGCGATCGCCGGCGGAGCGGAGGCCTGCATCACACTTGGCACGATGAAGGCGTGGGAAGCGTTGCGCGTAATGGCGCCCGACACCTGCCGGCCGTTCTCGAAGGACCGAAAGGGCCTGGTCATCAGCGAGGGCGCGGCGATGGTAGTGCTTGAGACGCTGGCTGGCGCCAAGGCGCGCGGCGCGACGATTCTTGGCGAGATCGTGGGCTTCGGCATGACCGCCGATGCGGAGGATCTCACCAACCCCGACGAAGGCGGCATGGCGCGCGCCATCGCTGGCTGTCTCACCGACGGCGGTCTGACGCCGGATGACATCGACTACATCAACGCCCACGGCACGGGAACGCTCGCCAACGACCTAACCGAGACCAAGGCGCTGAAGACCGCGCTGGGCAGCGGCCGGGCGGCGAAGATCCCCACCTCCTCGACGAAGTCCATGGTCGGTCACGCGTTGGGCGCTGGTGGGGCGCTCGAGTTCATCGCAACGTTGATGGCGATCCGCGACAACGTCGCCCCGCCGACGATGGGCTATCTCGGGCCCGACCCCGCCTGCGACCTCGACTACGTACCGAATGAGGCGCGGCGGATGAAAATCGACGTCGCGCTCTCCAACTCGTTTGCCTTCGGCGGTCTCAACGCCGTCCTCGCCGC
>JAYTZZ010000211.1:0-3146 GCA_043741595.1 Hyphomicrobiales bacterium
TCCGCTTTGGAAACGGCGGCCGGCTTTCGCCGGCTGGTGGGCTATGAGCCTCCAGGCAGCCGCTTGCGAAGCGACCACCAGGCACCGCATCCCCGCTCCGCACAGAACGCCTCGCGAGCGCGCCCCTTGATGAGCAGGAACATCGCGGAATATATTCCTAGTTCGGAGCCTCGTCAAATTGAAATTGCACGAGGACCTCGGATGGGGAACCAAAAAGGGCGGCCTTTGGGCCGCCCTTTTCGTAATTCGTTCGCTGTCAATTCGTCTTCAGCGGCACCTTGGGCACGAGGCCGCGCTTGCCTCCGTCGCCCTTCGGCTTCTCCTGCGGCTTCTTCGCCAGACCCTGCACGGGCTTGGCGCGAGGCTTCGCCGCAGCGCGCTTCTTCTTTGACTCCGGCGTCGGCTCGGGCTTCGGCGTGACCGGACCGTCCTCGATCGCCTCGAGGTTGAGGTCGGAGCCGTCCTCCTTCACCGTTACCTTGACGGTGCCGCCCTTCTTCAACTTGCCAAAGAGCACCTCGTCAGCCAAGGGCTGCTTGATGTGCTCCTGGATGACGCGGGCCAGCGGACGAGCGCCCATGCGTTCGTCGTAGCCCTTCTCCGCGAGCCACTTCACGGCTTCCTCCGACAGGTCGAACGTCACGCCGCGATCGGCGAGCTGGGCTTCCAATTGCAGCACGAACTTCTGCACGACGTGATTGACGATCTCCGGGGGCAGGCTTGAGAACGGTACGATCGCATCAAGGCGATTGCGGAACTCCGGCGCGAAGAGGCGGTTTATCGCCTCCTGATCGTCGCCCTTCCGGACCGAATTGCCGAAGCCGATGTTGGGCTTCGCCATCTCCGACGCACCCGCGTTGGTCGTCATGATCATGATGACATTGCGGAAATCGACCGACTTGCCGTTGTGGTCGGTGAGTTTGCCATGATCCATGACCTGCAGGAGGATGTTGAACAGGTCCGGGTGCGCCTTCTCGATTTCGTCGAGGAGGAGCACGCAATGCGGATGCTGGTCGACGCCGTCGGTAAGCAAGCCGCCTTGGTCGAATCCGACATAGCCTGGAGGCGCGCCGATGAGCCGCGAGACCGTATGGCGCTCCATGTACTCCGACATGTCGAAGCGGATCAGCACTACGCCCATAGCGCTGGCAAGGGCCCGCGCGACTTCGGTCTTGCCGACACCGGTCGGGCCCGAGAACAGGTAGCAACCGATCGGCTTCTCCGGTTCACGCAAACCAGCGCGGGCAAGCTTGATCGCCGAGGCGACCTTCTCGATGGCCTTGTCCTGGCCGTACACGACCCGCTTCAGAGTCTCGTCGAGATGGCGCAGCACCTCGGCGTCGTCCTTCGACACAGACTTCGGCGGGATACGCGCCATGGTGGCGATCGTCTCCTCGATCTCCTTCACGCCGATTGTCTTGCGCCGCCGGTTCTCCGGCAGAAGCATCTGCGACGCGCCGGTCTCGTCAATCACGTCGATCGCCTTGTCGGGGAGCTTGCGGTCGTTGATGTAGCGCGCCGACAATTCTACCGCCGACTTGATGGCATCGGCGGTGTAGCGAACGCGGTGGAACTCCTCGAAGTAGGGCTTCAAGCCCTTCAGGATCTCGATCGCATCTGGCACCGACGGCTCATTGACGTCTATCTTCTGGAAGCGGCGGACCAGCGCACGGTCCTTCTCGAAGAACTGACGGTATTCCTTGTAGGTGGTCGAGCCTATGCAACGGATCGTGCCCGAAGCCAGCGCAGGCTTCAGCAGGTTCGATGCATCCATCGCGCCGCCTGAGGTCGCGCCGGCGCCAATCACCGTGTGGATCTCGTCGATGAACATGATCGCGCCGGGGAAATCCTCGATCTCCTTGATCACCTGCTTCAGGCGCTCTTCGAAATCGCCGCGATAGCGGGTGCCGGCGAGCAGCGTGCCCATGTCGAGCGAGAAAACGGTCGACTTCTGCAGGACTTCGGGCACGTCACCATCGACGATGCGCTTGGCGAGGCCCTCGGCGATCGCCGTTTTGCCAACCCCGGGATCGCCGACGAGCAGCGGGTTGTTCTTCTGCCGGCGGCAGAGAATCTGGATCGTGCGGCTGATCTCGGCACCGCGGCCGATCAGCGGATCGATGCGGCCCTTCTTCGCCTTCTCATTGAGATTGACGCAGTAGGCCTCGAGCGCGTCGGCCTTCTTCTTGTTGGTCTCGCGATCTTCGACCGTCGCCGCGTCGTCATCGACGCCGCGAACGGGACGTGCGTCGCTCATCCCGGCACGCTTGGCGATTCCGTGGCTGATGTAGTTGACCGCATCGTAGCGGGTCATGTCCTGCTCTTGCAGGAAATAGGCGGCGTGGCTCTCGCGCTCGGCGAAGATCGCGACGAGTACATTGGCGCCAGTGACTTCCTCACGACCCGAAGACTGCACATGAATCACGGCGCGCTGGATGACGCGCTGGAAGCCGGCGGTCGGTTTTGAATCTTCGTCGGCGCCAGTCGCGAGATTGGCGAGCTCGGTGTCGATATATTCGACGAGATTGCGGCGGAGCATGTCGATATCGACGTTGCACGCGCGCATAACCGCAGCCGCGTCCTGATCTTCAAGCAGCGCCAGCAGAAGATGCTCAAGGGTCGCGTATTCCTGATGGCGCTCGCTTGCCAGCGACAGCGCCTGATGCAGGGCCTTCTCGAGACTGCGGGAGAATGACGGCACGGATGACCTCACTTTTTCTCCATCACGCATTGTAGCGGATGTTGATGCTTGCGCGCAAAATCCATCACCTGCGTCACCTTGGTCTCGGCGATCTCATAGGTATAGACACCACACTCCCCTACCCCATGCTGATGCACATGCAGCATGATATGGGTCGCCTCCTCACGACCCTTCTGAAAAAACTTCTCCAGCACCAGAACTACGAACTCCATCGGCGTGTAGTCGTCGTTCAGCAGAAGCACACGGTAGAGAGCCGGCCGTTTGGTCTTTGGCCGGGTCTTGGTGACGACGCTTGTCCCGTTGTCGTCATCATCGAAGCTGGGGGGACGAATCGAATTGCTCATGCTCGCGTGGTCGATGTTACCGGTCCGCCCGGAATCCTGCCGAGAAACTAGCTGATGCGCAATCCGCCACCGATCAAATTTCCGATCAAGAGGACGGTGAG
>JAYTZZ010000212.1:0-7371 GCA_043741595.1 Hyphomicrobiales bacterium
GTCTACCGCGACCAGGAATTCTCGTCCGACATCCGCTCGCGTCCGGTGAAGCGCATCGCCGACGTGCGCACCCTCCACGCGCGCCAATTTCCGGAGGACGCCGGTCCCCTCGCCCACCCCGTCCGGCCGGAAGCATATTCCGAGATCAACAACTTCTACACGCCGACGGTCTACGAGAAGGGCGCCGAAGTCGTGCGCATGCTCAAGACCGTGCTCGGTGAGACCGGCTTCCGCGCCGGGATGAATCTGTATTTCACGCGGCATGACGGCCAGGCGGTAACCATCGAGGATTTCCTCGCCGCTTTCTCCGATGCCACCGAGACTGACCTTACCCAGTTCAAGCTTTGGTACAGCCAGGCGGGAACTCCGGAAGTCACCGTCAAGGACTCCTACGATCAGCGGCAAAAGACCTACACGCTGACGTTGACGCAGTCGTGCCCGCCGACCCCCGGCCAGACGGCGAAGCAGCCGATGCACATCCCGGTTCGCTTCGGGCTCGTCGGTCAGAATGGCGACGATATCGCGTTCGAGCGCGCCACGGGCGGACGCGTCGAGGACGACGTCATCCACCTCACCGAAGGCAACCAGACGATCGTCTTCCACGGCGTCCCGAGCCGGCCGGTGCCGTCACTGCTCCGCGGCTTTTCGGCTCCAGTCCGCTTGTCCATAGACACGCCGCCTACCGACCTGCTGTTCCTGTTGCGCACCGACGCCGATCCTTTCAACCGCTGGCAGGCGGCGCAGACTCTCGCCATGCGGACGCTCATTGCCGGTACGGCGTCGGCGACAGCGGGAGAGCAGGCGAAGATCGACCCAAAGCTGATCGATGCACTGGCGGACGTCGCGGAGAATGACGCCCTGGAAGCCGCCTTCCGCGCTCAAGTGCTGCAGCTTCCGAGCGAAGAGGACATGGCGCGCGAAATTGGCCACGATGTCGATCCGGACGCGATCGCCACCGCGCGGCGCGCAATCCGCGCCAACATCGCGGAGCGTGTTGGCAGCCGCCTGGCGGCGCTCGCCGACCGGCTGAAAAGCGCTGAGCCATTCTCGCCCGACGCCGAATCGGCAGGACGCCGGGCGCTGGCCAACGCGGCTCTTGGTTTGATGGTGGCCAACGGCGACCGTGCGGCCGTTTCGCGCGTCGTCGAGCGCTACCGCAACGCGGACAACATGACCGACCGGTCGGCGGCGCTCGCCATTCTCGCCATCGGAGCGCTGCCGGAACGCAAAGCGGCACTGGAAGACTTCTACGCGCGGTTCCGCAACGATGCGCTGGTGCTCGACAAGTGGCTAGCGTTCGAGGCCTCGGTCCCGGCGGCGGAGACTCTCGACCGCGTGCGTGCGCTCCTCGATCACCCCGCGTTCTCGGTCGCCAACCCGAACCGTGTGCGCTCCCTCGTTGGTGCGTTTGCAGGTAACCAGACACAGTTCAACAGGCCAGACGGCGCCGGCTATGAGTTCCTCGCCGATTTCGTCATCGACCTCGACCGGCGCAACCCACAAACGGCGGCGCGATTGCTGGTGAGCTTCCGTTCGTGGAAGGCGCTCGAGCCGAAGCGCCGCGCTCTCGCCGAAGCAGCGCTCCGACGCGTCGCCGAAGTCACTGATTTATCTACGGATACGGGCGATATCGTGACCCGCACGTTGGCCTGATTGCCACACTCGTAAATTATTCCTTTACGTGCTGGACAACCCGAGTCTCGTCGATTCAAATCGAGGTGATTCGGAAGTGGCGCATCCCGAAATAACGTAGCGAAATTGAGGGGTCTCGCATGGCGCGAGCCGCGACGGCTGGTCCGTCAATGGCGAAGCGTTTGCCTCTTTCGGGATTCAGGATTTCTGAGCGCCCGGACGTTCCAGGACACGCAAAACTCCTGGCACATCCAGCCTACCAGAAGCTTCTGGCGGCGGAGCCGATGCTCCGCCGGGCGATTCCGATTCTCATCGTCATCTTCCTGATGATTGTGGGGTTGGCGCGTTTCGTCGAACTGTACCAGCAGAAGCTCGAGCGCGAGCAAGTTGCCCGCCAGACCGTGGCGATGATCGCAGCCGTCGTCTCGGCGGCCTTTGGCGGCGTGTCCGACCAACCCGTGTCGAACCCGGAGGTGCTGAACACGCTCGCCGACGCCCTGCCGCAGGGCTCGACGTCGGACGGGCGGCAGATCTACGTCACCGATGGCGGCGGCACGGTCATCGCCACCGCTCCCCGCGCGCCGGATCTCGAGGGCCGCGCGCTGACCGCCATCATCGGCGAGGCACAGCCGCTGACCACATTTGGCGCTCGCGCCGGAGTGCTGGAGATCGCTCTTGCCAACGACGAGCGCGCGCTCGCCGCAGCCACCGCCCTGCCTGCGCCACTCGGCTTCGTTGCCATCGTCGAACCGATGGCCGGCGTCTATGGCGACTGGCGCGCGGACGTGTCGCTCAACGTGACGATCTTCATCGCCACCAGCGCCATCCTGCTCGTCATCCTCTACGGCTATTTCGCCCAGGTCAGCCGCGCCGTTGAGGCCGACCGCATCTATTCCGAGACCCAGTCGCGTTTCGAGACCGCGCTGATGCGCGGCCGCTGCGGCCTATGGGATTGGGACCTCGCCCGCGGACGCTTGTTCTGGTCGCGGTCCATGTTCGAGCTCGTCGGCCTTGAACCGCGAGACACGCTGCTTGGCTACGGCGAGGTGAGCCGGCTCATCCATCCCGACGACGGCGACCTGATGAAGCTGGTCGAGGCGATGTTCGGCACCGAGGAGACCACCGTAGATCGCATGTTCCGCATGCGCCACGAGGACGGCCGCTGGATCTGGCTGCGTGCGCGAGCGGAACTCGTGGACGGCGCGGGTGCCGCACCGCATCTCATCGGCATTGCGGTGGACGTGACCGAGCAGATGCGTCTCGTCGAGCGATCGAAGACCGCCGACATTCGCCTCCGCGACGCCATCGAGACGATCTCGGAAGCCTTCGTCCTGTGGGATTCTGAAAACCGGCTGGTGATGTGCAACTCGAAATACCAGCAACTCCATGGCATCCCGGATACTGCGCTCGTCGCCGGCACCGCCTACACCGACGTCATAGCGGCCGGGCGGAAGCCCTTGGTGCGGTCCCAGATCGTCACCGACGGCAAGCCGGAAGACGGCGCGCGCAGTTTCGAGCTGCAGCTCGAAGACGGACGCTGGCTGCAGATCAACGAGCGGCGGACCAAGGACGGCGGCTTTGTTTCGGTCGGCACCGACATCACCCAGCTCAAGCGCCACGAGGGCAGGCTGATTGAGGGCGAGCGCCGGCTAATGGCAACTATCGCGGACCTCCGTCAGTCGCGGCAGAAGCTTGAGCAGCAAGCGCAGCAGATGGTCGAGCTTGCCGAGAAATACGCCGAGGAGAAAGACCGCGCCGAGGCGGCCAACCGGGCCAAGTCCGAATTCCTTGCCAACATCAGCCACGAACTCCGCACGCCGCTGAACGCAGTCATCGGTTTCTCCGAAATCATGCAGTCGGGGATGTTCGGGCCGCTCGGCTCGCCGAAGTACACCGAGTACTGCCAGGACATCCACCAGAGCGGCACCTACCTCCTCGGTGTCATCAATGACGTGCTCGACATGTCGCGGATCGAGGCCGGACGCATGCTGCTTCATCCCGAAGACCTGGTACTCGACGATCTCGTCGAGGAATCGATCCGGGTCGTCTCGACAATGGCGGCGGCACAGCAGATCGAAGTTATCTCAGAAGCGGGCCACAATCTTCGCATGCGCGGCGATCGCCGGGCGCTAACTCAAATCATGCTGAATTTGCTGTCGAATGCGGTGAAGTTCACGCCCGCCGGGGGGCGTATCCGCGTTCGCGCCCGGGCGATCGGCAAGGTTATCACTTTCTCCGTCGCGGATTCCGGCATTGGCATTCCGCGCGAGGCGTTGAACAAGCTCGGCCGGCCGTTTGAGCAGGTCAGCAATCAGTTCACCAAAAACCACCGCGGCTCGGGGCTTGGCCTCGCCATCGCCAACTCGCAGGCCACGCTTCACGGCGGAGCGATGCGTATCCGCTCCAAGGAAGGGCGCGGCACGATCGTCTCGGTGCGGCTGCCGGCCAGTCCCAAGCCGCCGGAGACGGAGCCGCAAAAAAGCGCGGCCTAGGCTACGCTTTCGGCAGCGTCCCGATCACCCGCTCGAAAGACGCTCGCACGGCGCGTTGCGTCTCGCGAAGATGTGCGTCGAGCGTGGCAAAATCCGGAAGTTCGCCGGCGCGGGCGAGGCGTTCGAGGAGCCCGCGCGGCGCCTCCTCCGGCTTGAATACGCCTTCGACCCCGAGCCGAAGTATTTGCATCAGCGATTGCTGCAGCCGAAGAGCCGGAAGGAGAATCTCGGCTTCCTTGGCGGCCAGTACGCCGGCTTTGGCAGCGGCCATGAGCACTGCCTCCGTCTCCGTCGAGACCATTTCGGGGTGACTTGCTGCGTGGATCAGTTCAAGGGCCTGCGCCACGAATTCGATGTCGACGAGGCCACCCGGCGTCTGCTTCAGGTCCCACGCACCGCCACCGCCCTTGGCTTCTTCGACCATCACGCGCATTTCACGGACGTCGGAGAGCACCTTACTGGCGTCTCGCTTGGTCGCGATTATTTTCGCGATCGCTTCGCGAGCTCGCTTGACGAGGCGCGCGTCGCCGGCGACAGGCCGTGCCCGCGTCAGTGCCATTTGCTCCCAGGTCCACGCTTCCTTCGCCTGATAGAGCGCGAAGCCGTCGATGTGCGTGGCGACCGGCCCGGCGTTGCCGGACGGCCTGAGGCGCATGTCGACCGGATAAAGTATCCCCTCCGCCGTCGGTGCCGAGAATGCAGCGATGATCCTCTGCGTCAGGCGCGCGAAGTAGAGCCCGTTCGGCAGCGGCCGCTTGCCGTCGGAGGCGCTAGTGTCCTCGTCGAAGTCATAAAGAAGAAGAAGGTCGAGGTCGGATGCCGCGGTCATTTCGCGCCCGCCAAGGCGCCCCATGGCTAAGAGCGCAATCTCGCCCCGCTTCATGCGTCCATGCACCGACTCGAACTCGCGCTCGACCGCGGAGGCCAGCGCGACAATCAGCGTGTCGGCAAGGTCGCTGTAGGCATGACCGGCGCTGCGCACGCCGATCGTGCCGGCAAGCACGCGAACGCCGATCAGGAACGATTGCTCCTGACCGAAGATGCGCGCACGGTTCAGGACATCCTCGAAGGATGCCGCCTCGGCAAGTGTCGCGGTAAGCCTCCGTTGGATAGTCGCCTTCTCCGGCAGCGAGCCGAAGAACTCGGGCTCGATCAGCGCATCGAGAACATGGGCACGATGGATGATCGTTTCGGCAAGCCGCGGTGCCGCACCCAGTATCGTCGCCAGAAGGTCGAGGAGACCGGGGTTCGACTGGAGGATCGAGAAGAGCTGCACCCCGGCAGGCATGCGCGTCAGGAAACGGTCGAAGGCGGCAAAAGCGGCGTCAGCGCTTTCCGCTCGTGCCAGCGCTTCGATCAGCACCGGCACGAATTCGGTGAGCCGCTCGCGGGCGGAGGCCGATCGTGTCGCCGGATAGCGCCCGAAGTGCCAGGCGCGGACCGAGCGGATCACCTCTTCCGGCTTCTTGTAACCAAGGCCTGCCAGCGTCGCGACGGTGTCGGGATCATCCGAGTCGCCGGTGAAGACGAGACTGCCGAGCGTCGACGTCAGCGTCGGCCCTGCCTCGAAAAGCCGCGCATAGCGTTCCTGAACCTTGCCCAGCGTCGTCGTTATCGCCGCGCTGAACGCCGCGACATCCTTATGGCCCGCCATATGCGCGATGACGGCGAGCCCCGCCTCGTCTTCCGGCAGGGTGTGAGTTTGTCCGTCGGCGACCATCTGCAGGCAATGCTCGACCATGCGGAGTTCGTTGTAGGCGCGGTTCAGGTCGTCTCGCGCCGCCTTGTCGATCCAACCGCCCGCGGCAAGTGCCGCCAGCATGTCGAGCGTCCGCCGGCCTCGCAGCTTCGGATCGCGTCCGCCGGCGATCAGTTGCTGCGTCTGGACGAAAAACTCGATTTCGCGAATGCCGCCGCGGCCAAGCTTGATGTTGTGACCGGCGACTGCGATCTGCTCGTGGCCGCGATAGTCGTGGATCTGCCGCTTGATCGAATGGATGTCGGCGATTGCGGCGTAGTCGAGATATTTTCGCCAGATGTAGGGCGTGAGTCCGGCGAGGAAGGCGTCCCCTGCCCGCTTGTCGCCCGCGACGGGTCGCGCCTTGACGAGAGCCGCGCGTTCCCAGTTCTGCCCGAGGCCCTCGTAGTATTGCAACGCCGCGTCCGTCGACATGGCGATGTTGGTCGTACCCGGGTCGGGACGGAGCCTGAGGTCTATGCGGAACACGTAGCCGTCCGCGGTCAGTTCCTGGAGAATGTGGACCAGACGTTTTGTGAACTTGACGAACACGGTCGTCGGGTCGCGATCGCCCTTGATACGCGCCACCTCGCGGTCGAACAGCACAATCAGATCGATGTCGCTCGAATAGTTTAGTTCGCCCGCGCCGAACTTCCCCATCCCGAGGATGACCCACCCCGAATTCTCCTCCGGTCTACGGGCATCGGCGATTTCGATGTCACCGGTCTTTGCCGCGGCCGTGAGAATGAACCGCACCGCGGATCCGACCGCCGCGTCGGCGAAATCGGTGATCGCTGCTGTGAATGTCGAGACATCCCAGACGCCACCGAGATCAGCGAGTGCCGTGAGCAGAGCTACCTCGGCCCGCGCCCGCCGCAGCGCCGCCATTAACTCTGCTTCTGTAGCCTCGCGCCACGTACCGGCGGCTCTGGCTATGGTGTTCTTCAGAAATGCAGCTGGCGCCGTTGTCAGGATCGCAGCGAGGCGCTTCGGATTGTCGAGGATAAGCCCGCGAAGGAACGGCGAGCACTCCATCACCGCCGCAATGAACCCGCCGACCTTTGCGTCTACGAGAAGCTTGGAGAGCGAATCTGCGCCCGCCTCTTTTGCAACAGCCTTGAGTTCAATGATCCGGGCCTTGGCCTGCGCCGCGGACAGCAGGCGGATGCGCGGCTTCAGCGCGCCGGCAAGCGAGTTGGCCGTGGACTTTGATTTGCGTGGGGTGGCCGGCATCCGGTCATTTCAGCGGCAATCGGATCGTCACCACGAGACCCGGATTGCCGTCGCCGAGCTCGATCGTGCCATGGTGCAGGCGGGCGACCGCCGCGACAAGGCTCAATCCGAGGCCGCTGCCCGGCTGTGAACGGCTCTTTTCCAGACGCACGAAGCGCTGCAGGACGCGCTCGCGGTCCTCGACGGGCACGCCGGGACCATTGTCCGCGACGCGAAGGACCAGCGTATCGTCCTCGCGATTGGTGGAGACGACGATGCGAAGGCGCCGCGTTTCAA
>JAYTZZ010000213.1:0-3129 GCA_043741595.1 Hyphomicrobiales bacterium
TGGACGGATTCTACGTTCAGTTCTTCAACGGCCTCATCATCATCCTGGCGCTCATCGGCCACAGGTGGAATCAGATCCGCTACCGTTAGTTGATCGGCAATCGATCGAAAGGAGAAAAATCATGTCCGCAGCGGCCACTCAACGCGACTACTCCTTGATTGGTCGCGATTCCCAGGCTGCCGTCGCCAACGGCCTTGCAGCGGCCGAGTGGTACCACACGGATATCCCTCGCACAGTAATGAAGGGGTTGATGCAGCGGCGCGATCGCCCCGCCATCCGCGACACCGTCATCTGGCTGGGTTCGATGATCGCCTTTGCAGCCGGCGGGTTCGTTTTTTGGGATACCTGGTGGGGGGTGCCCTTCTTCGTCTGCTACGGCGTGCTCTACGGTTCCGCGACAGACTCGCGATGGCACGAATGCGGACACGGCACCGCGTTCCGCACGTCATGGATGAATGACGTAGTCTATCAGTTGGCGTGCTTCATGGTGATGCGCGAGCCGACTATCTGGCGTTGGAGCCACACCCGCCACCACACTGACACTATCATCGTCGGGCGCGATCCGGAGATCGGGTTCAAGCGTCCGCCGAACCTGTTCGAGATCATTACCGGCTTCATTGCACTTAAGAGCACGATTCACACCATGAAGGCTATCGCCCTTCATGCCACCGGCCGCCTCGACGCCGAAGAAGCAACGTACGTTCCCGAGATGGAGCGGTGGAAAGTCTATCTGGTGGCCCGTATCTGGCTCGCGATTCATATCTCGACGATCGCCCTCGCGGTCGCGATCGGTTCGTGGCTGCCAGTCATCTATGTCGGCGTCCTGCCGACGATGTACGGCGCCTGGCTCATGGTCTACACCGGCACAACCCAGCACGCCGGGCTTGCCGAGAATGTCCTCGACCACCGGCTGAATTCACGCACCGTTTACATGAACCCGATCTTTCGGTTCGTGTACTGGAACATGAACTATCACGTCGAGCATCACATGTTTCCGATGGTGCCGTATCACCGGCTGCCTGAACTGCACGAGGTAATGAAAGGCGATACGCCGAAGCCATACGCCAGCACAATCGAGGCTTACCGCGAAATCATTCCGGCGATCCTCCGCCAGAGGAAGGACACCGAGTGGTACGTGAAGCGCGAGTTGCCACTTTCGGCCAAACCTTATCGGCCGGAGCTGCACGGACAGGTTATCGTCACGGCGGCAGAATAGGGTATCTGGATGAGCGTCTGGGTCGAGGCGTGCACCACCGGCGACATCGACCAAGAAGACGTACTTCGGTTCGATCACTCGGGCAGGATCTTCGCGATCTACCGGAGCCCTGACAGCGAATATTTCGCCACCGACGGCATCAGGACGCATGAACATTCCGTGCTGGCCAGCGGCCTCGTCATGGACGAAGTCATCGAATGCCCGAAGCACAACGGCCGCTTCAACTACAAGACTGGTGAGGCCCGCGGCGCGCCAGCGTGCGTTGATCTGACAACCTATCCCGTCAAGGTCGTCGACGGAAAAGTCATGATCGAGATCGGCTGAGATGCAGAAGCTCCTGATCTTCCAGTCGCTGTGGGCGATGGAGCGCCGACACACTGATGGTCACGAGCGCACCCTCGAAGAAAACATCGAGATGATCGCATCAGCAGGCTACGAAGGCATTAGCGCCCACTACCACGATCGAGTGGCCGTGCGCCGACTCAGCGTTCTCCTTAAGCCGCTAGGCCTCCTCGCAGAAGGCCAATGCTTCCCAAAGACGGTCGACGATCTGAAGCCAATTCTCGAGATCGCAACCGAGTTTGGTGTTCATCATCTCGACCTACAGCCCGACATACGCCCGCGCCGTCTGCAAGATTGCATCCCTCTACTCGATGGCTGGCGACGAGTTGCAGAACAAGTCGAGTTCCCGGTGCTGATCGAGACACATCGCGATCGGATGACTACGGACCTCTTCTTCGTCCTCGATCTTCTCGACCGCCTCCCTGATCTCAAGCTTCTCGGCGACCTTTCCCATTTTCTTGTCGGACGAGAGTTTGCCTGGCCGGTTTCGGAAGAGGCGCACGCCCAGATGCGGCGCATTCTTGACAACTCGTGGGCATTTCACGGACGGGTCGCCAGTCGCGAACAAGTTCAGATCGAGATTTCGTTCCCCCATCACAGGATGTGGCTCGATCTTTTTCTCGACTGGTGGGAGTACGGATTCCGGAGTTGGCGACGGCGGGCAGGTGCAGATGAGACACTTGCGTTCATATGCGAACTCGGCCCGAAGCCATACGCGATCACCGGCAACGACGGGAACGATACCACTGATCGGTGGGCTGAGGCCCTGCAGCTGAAGCGTCTCGTGAAGGAACGTTGGGACGAGATCGAAATGCAGGGGCAGGGGGAACGCGAGACAAGACTACCGTAGTTCAAGCAAGACTGGGGGAACCAGCACAATGGATGTTGGCGCGGCGGTGGCTTTCGGAGCGGGCGAACCGCGCGAGCGGCGCTTCGTTGCGCCGCGCTAACTTGGTGGGATCAATGTCACGCCCTCTGGTTTTATTCCAAGCCACAACTCCTGACCTGACACTCCGAGATTGAGATCAACTGGCGGCGTGACTAAGACCTCGCCTAGAGCGCAGTCGACGGTCATTTCCCATGTTTTGCGCCGGCTTCGCGTGCGACAGCGGACGCCACCAGAAGGCGTTGAACTAGATCAATCATCTTCGGCCTTAGAACATCGGTTGAGCGTACGCGAGTGGACGAAAAGTTACCTAGGAAGTTAGGCGCCGGTTTCGCATCCGTGTTTCCAACTTGCCCATTGCGGCGGCGAGGTGGGGACCGTTTGGTCATGGGTCGCGTCACTGGCGAGGCACTGATCGCCCTCGGAGTCATCATGTGGTTTTCACGCGACAGCCAAATGCCGTCGACGCTGCTCCCGGCACCCTGTGGCGGCTTCACCTTCAACGCCATTGGGTTCATTGTGACGCTATGGGCAACCCTCACACATCTCGCCGGATCGTCGGGCTGGGCGGCGATTGCGCTGGAGCGGGCCCCCGGCGCGGCTGTGCCGGGGGTTCATTCTTGCTGATGGGCGACGAGGTTACTTAGCCGACGCCTCGACGCCGAATACCGGCCCGAGTTCAGCC
>JAYTZZ010000214.1:0-16297 GCA_043741595.1 Hyphomicrobiales bacterium
GGATCGTGCCGCCGGGCGTCTCGTAGATGCCGCGCGATTTCATACCGACGAAGCGGTTTTCGACCACGTCGATACGGCCGATGCCATTGTCGCGGCCAAGCGCGTTGAGTTGGGTGAGGAGCGTCGCCGGGCTCATCGCCTTGCCGTCGATGGCAGTCGGATCGCCCACCTTGAACTCGATCTCGACGGATGTTGCCTTATCGGGCGCGTCCTCTGGCGCGATCGTGCGCTGGAACACATACGCCGGCGGCTCCGCCCACGGATCCTCCAGCACTTTCCCCTCGGAGGACGAGTGGAGGAGGTTGGCGTCGACCGAAAACGGCGCCTCGCCACGCTTGTCCTTTGGCACCGGTATCTGGTGCTTCTCGGCGAAGTCGATGAGATCGGTGCGCGACTTGAACTGCCATTCGCGCCACGGCGCGATGATCCTTATGCCGGGATCGAGTGCATAGGCGGTCAGTTCGAAACGCACCTGATCGTTGCCCTTACCTGTGGCACCGTGGGCGATGGCGTCGGCGCCACTCTCATGGGCGATCTCGACGAGGCGCTTGGCGATCAATGGTCGGGCGATCGACGTGCCGAGCAGATAGACGCCTTCGTAGAGCGCGTTCATGCGGAACATCGGAAAGACGAAGTCGCGGACGAATTCCTCGCGGAGATCCTCGACGTGAATCTCCTTGATGCCGAGCAACTCGGCCTTCTTGCGCGCGGGTTCCAGCTCCTCGCCTTGGCCAAGATCGGCGGTGAAGGTGACGACCTCGGCGCGGTAAGTGGTCTGCAGCCACTTCAGGATGATCGACGTGTCGAGACCCCCGGAATAGGCAAGCACGACCTTCTTGACATCAGGCATTGCGAGGCTTCCCGAGGTGAGGGTTCTGGCCGGTGGGCGGCTTATAGGCCGCCCCACTGCGATGGGGCAAGTTCAGCGACGGCGGGCAAGAACGCGCCCGGTGCGAGCGAGAGCCGCGTCGAGATTTGCGTTGGTCAGAGCCGGAGGCGGATCGACATAGAGCAGGCGATGGACGAATGCGATGATCAGCGCGGTCACGCCCCACGAGAGGAGAACGTCTGACAGGAAGTGGCCGCCAAAGGCGATGCGATTGAGCGAAAGCGCTACGGCATACGCGCCGATCACGATGGCCAGCGGAATCTGCCAGCGCTTCGGCGCGACGAGGGCCACTACTACGAGCCAGATCGCCGACGAACCTTCGCCGGAAACGAACGAGCAGTTCGTCGTGCAGTAGTCGGTGATGCGCCAAACATCGACGTAGGGCGCGGTGCCGCCGAAGACGTCGATCTGCGCTGGCCTTGGGCGGCCCCAATGATCCTTGAGGATGAGGTTGACGACGAGGCCAGGCCCGAGCGCCAGTGTCGATACCATTAGAATCGAGGCGCGGGGCGGGATGAGGCTTGGGCGGTCTGGCCGAGCAAGCTTCAATACGATGCTGACAATCACGGCGACGCAGATGGCGATCATGAAAAACCCGCTCGAACGGCGGATGAGGATCAATGCCGGCTGGCTTGCCAGATAGAATCCGCCGCGCGCTGGGTCGTAGAAGAGGCCGCTCACCCAGAGGTCGAGCGGGGGGAAGGCAAGGAAGACGACCGAGGCGAGCAGGATGAACAACGCGCTGAGGATGAGCGGGTCGGAGCGCCAGGAGGGGTGCGGAGCGAATCTCACCATTGGCGCCGTCATACACCGGGCGGCGTGCTCCCGGCGAGCGTCTCCTGCTTTGGCGGCGGTTCGGCTATAAGATCACTCCGATTTTTGCGAGCGTCCCGCCGATGCTTTCCAATTTCATTCCCGATGTGCCGATACTCGCCGCGTTCATGGCGGCTTCGATTGTCCTTGGAATTACCCCTGGACCTGACATGACGTTCTTCCTGTCGAAGACCATCGCGCAGTCGCGGGCGGCCGGATTCGCTGCGTTCGGCGGGGCCTCCGTCGGGATATTCATCCACTCCGTGTTGGTAGCGGCGGGGCTGTCGGTCATCCTCGCGGCCTCGGCGATGGCCTTCACCATCCTGAAATTCGCGGGTGCCGCCTACCTGGCGTATCTCGCCTACGATGCCATTCGACACGGATCGTCTCTGTCGCTCGACAGGAGAGCGAAGCCTGAGGCTTTGCGCTCTGTTTTCCTCAAGGGACTTATGGTCAATCTGCTCAACCCGAAGGTCATCATCTTCTTCGTGACCTTCCTGCCGCAGTTCGTTTCTGCCGACGATCCGTACGCGCCAGCCAAGATGCTCCTCCTCGGTCTTACGTTCATGGTGATCAATATTCCTGTGTGCGGGGCGTTCATCCTTGCCGCCGATCGCATCGCGCTTCTGCTCAAGGGCTCTTCGCGTGCTTCGCGTTTCGTCGACTGGCTATTCGCCGGCGTGATCGGCGCCTTCGCGGTGAAACTGATTTTCACGCACGCGCGCTGAGCCCGGCGCTCCGTCCAGCGATCAGCCAATACGCGAACGCGCCGACGAAGCCCGCCGCAGGGAAGAGCACGGTGCGGCGCTCCAGCAGATCGATCGATCCGTGAAAGCTGAGGAACTGCTGCAACACAAGTCCCAGCAGGCCGCCGAGAGCGAGGTAGACGAACACAGACCGGATGGCGAAGATTTCCGTGAGGATGATCGTGACCGCGGACGGCGCGATCGCCGCGCCGCCGATCGAGACCGTCATCCAGAATATAGCGAGCACGAAGGACTCGGCGATATCGCCGTCATAGGGTCCAAGCACGCCGACCACGATCACCGCCGCTGCGGCGATCACCGCCACGATGTAGGCGAGCGGGATGAGTATGAGCAGTCGGAGAACCGCGGCCAGGGTCTTTCCTAACCCGCGATCATCGCTTCGAGCGCCATGCGCTCGCGGATCTTCATGCGCTCGCTTTCGCTCTTCAACTGGCCGCACGCTGCAAGGATGTCCCGACCGCGCGGGGTGCGGATCGGCGAGGCGTAGCCGGCGTTGTTGACGATCTCGGCGAAGCGTTCGATCTGCCCCCAGTCGGAGCACTCGTAGTCGTTGTCTGGCCACGGATTGAACGGAATCAGATTGCTCTTCGCGGGGATGCCGGCGAGCAGGCGCACAAGTTCGCGCGCGTCGGTGAGCGAGTCGTTGATGCCCTTCAGCATGACGTATTCGAAGGTGATGCGGCGCGCGTTGGAGAGGCCCGGATAGGCGCGGGCGGCGGCGAGCAATTCGGCGAGTGGATATTTCTTGTTGAGCGGCACCAGCTCGTCGCGGAGCTCGTCGCGCACTGCGTGAAGCGAGATCGCCAGCATCACGCCGATCTCAGCGCCGGCGCGCGGAATCTCTGGGACAACGCCGGAAGTTGATAGCGTGATGCGGCGCTTCGACAAGCCGAGTCCTTCGCCGTCGGCTGCGATATGCAGCGCATCCTTGACGTTGTCGAAATTGTAGAGTGGCTCGCCCATGCCCATCATGACGACGTTGGAGACGAGGCGGCCGGTTGATGGCACCGCCGCGCCTTCCGTCGGCGCCTGCTGCGGATAATCACCGAGGCGATCGCGGGCGAGCAGGATCTGCCCTACGATCTCTTCGGCCGTAAGGTTGCGAACGAGCTTCTGTGTGCCGGTGTGGCAGAAGGTGCAGGAGAGGGTGCAGCCGACCTGACTCGAAAGGCACAGCGTGCCGCGTCCTTCCTCCGGGATATAGACGGTCTCGACCTCGACCGGCCGGCCGGCGCCGCGCGGGGGGAAGCGAAGGAGCCACTTGCGCGTGCCGTCCTCGGAAACCTGTTCGGTGACGATCTCCGGACGCGTGAGCGCGTAAGCGTCCGCGAGGGTGGTGCGAAGATTCTTGGCGATGTTGGTCATCTCCGCGAAGTCGGTCACGCCGCGAAGGTAGATCCAGTGCCAGAGCTGGCCGGCGCGCATATTGACTTGCTGCTCGGGGATGCCGATTGCGACAAGCGCCTCTGCCAAGCCCTCGCGCGTCAGACCGACGAGCGAGGGCTTGCTGCCGTCAGTCGAGCGGGCGGGCGCTTTGGGCGCAATCTGTGTGGGTTGGTTCAGCACGATGCCGGGGGTTATAGCGCACCGAGCGCCCACGGTCAGGGCCGGCCAGCGAAAGTCGCCCTACGGGCATTCCTTGATCATGGCGTCGAGGGCGGCGGAAATCCCGGATAGCGAGTAAGAGTCCGCGACGAGGGTGTTGCGGCTGGAGGTCCCGGTAAGGGTCAGCTTTGTGCCCTTCTTCATCGCCTCGATGAGGCCGGCTTCCTGGTCCGGTTCGGCCCAGGCGGTGTCGGGATGGCTGGCGTCGAGGAACATCTTGAACTTGGCGCCATCGACGTCGGCCGTCACCTCGCCGTTCGCCAGGAATTTGTAGCCGACGATCGAGCTTGCTTCGTTCTGGATGTTCTTGGTCGGGATGCGGGTGATCTGGAAGAACGCTGGGTCGCGGCCGGTCACGGGCTTGGAATACTTGGAATCGGTCGGCTGCGAGGCGATGAAGCAGAGCTTGCCATCGGAGGCATTGGAGACGAAAGCGTTCCAGTCCTTGAAGTTGCCCAAGGTGGTGGCCGACTGCGCCGCTGCGCCGGCGGTCAGGCCAATGAGGGTAACCGCCGCGATGAGTAAGATGTTCAGTTTCATGGTCTTCCGCCCGCCGTCAGCTTACGGCCGGTTCCGGGTCCCTTGATATCTGTAATCATTAGTTAAACTTCGCTGACCCGAGTTACTATTTCGCTAAGCGCCCGGTGGCAATGCGCCCGAGGGCGGATTGCAGAACGCCAAGCGGCATGCTTGCCGCCCAAAGTCGACAAGAATGTGAACGAAGTAGCGGAAAACGCTTGAGATTTCTAGACGGTGCCCTCGGAAAGGGCCCGGCGGGCGGCTTCGCGATGGGCAGGGGTGATGTGCGAGCGAACCATGGCAATGGCTGCAACCAGCACCGTCACATCGTCGGAAAACCCTATCCCTGCCAACAGGTCAGGCACTGCGTCGAAGGGCAGGATGAAGTAGGCCAGCGCTCCCAGGAGCACTGCCCGCACCCGGTGTGGCGTTGTCGGGTCGAGCGCGCAGAAATAGGCCGCGACGAGATCGTCGGAGAACGGGATGTAGCGGACTGCCTTTTTCAGGGTCGTCCAGAACTTCCGCCGGACTTGCTCCGAACGTCGCGTGTCGCCGTCGAGTGCAATCTCGGGGCCGAGGACTTCGCCGTACAGGATCTTGGACATCGTTCCCTCCGTCACTTCGCCGACGGAGAAAACATGGGGCACGGTGATCCGCACTGCAAGCAACGGGTTGGCAATGACTAGCGGCCAGCGATGCGATCCATTGCCTCAGCGAGGCGGATGTCGCGTTCGGTCAGGCCCCCGGCCTCGTGGGTGGTGAGCACGACGTTGACCGTTTTGTAGGCGTTCGACCAGTCGGGATGATGGTTCATCTTCTCGGCTACCAGGGCAGCGCGGGCCATGAAGCCGAATGCCTCGCTGAAATCGGCGAAGGTGAAGGTGCGGACGATGGCAGCGCCGCGTTCGACTGAGCGCCAGCCTTTGAGGCGCATCAGGGCGGCGGTGCGCTCTTTCGGCGTTAGTTTCTCGACCATTCGCCTTGCTCCCTCCCCGGGGTGGATGGCGGCATCGCCAGCAACCCACGGGGCTCTGCCAGCTCGTAAGCCTGCTCCACTACGTACGGTCCGCCGCCGACCGAATTCCGCGACGAGAACAGAACGAAGCGCTCGACTGGAAAAGGCTCGGCGAAGAAACCGCCCCGCAACGTCAAATACTCGGCGATGTGACGGGTGCTGCCGCCGCGGAGCCGCGCCAGGGTCACGTGCGGGGTATATTTCCGTCCCTCGGGAGGCAGACCAATGCGCTGCATGATGCGCTCGTGCTCGGCCTGCAACTCCATCAGCGGACGCGATGGTTCCACCTCGGCAACCACGGCGTGGGGTTTGCGTGTCCCCAAAGCGCCGAGACCGGCAAAGCGCAGAGAGAACATCCCGCGGCTAACGCGTGACAAGCCCTCCGCCGCCGCCTCGGCCGCGACCATGTCGACATCGCCGATGAAGCGGAGTGTCAGGTGGTAGTGCTCTGGAGTGATCCAACGCGCCCCGGCGAGACCGCCGCGGAAGTATGACAGCCGCTCGGCCACGTCCCTCGGAATCTCGATGCCGGTGAACAAGCGCGGCATGGGTAGATCCCTCCTAGGGTGCGCGGGTACCTGTTCGTAAATCTCGGGGCATGAGGACCGTTCGTAAAGGGGCAGTCGGCGTTTTTCCTACACTCTCCCCAGCGGCTTAGGGGCGTGCGGGGCCTTGTTTGGCTCCCCGGCACGGCCCATATTGTCGCCAAGTGCGTCAGAGTTACGGGCCAAGTCCCGTCAAATGGAGAGGACTAGACCTATGGCGAACACTGAAAATCAGCCGCGCTACGGGGCAACGGTAACCCGCGCGGATGGCGTCATCGATGCGGGCCTCCGTGCCCACATGATTCGCGTTTACAACTACATGACCGGGGCGCTGGGCCTTACCGGCGTCGTTGCGTGGCTCAGCTACCAGGCAGCGGGCGGTGATGCGATCAACCTCAGCACGGGCGCGGGCCTGACCGCTTTCGGTCAGGCGATCTTCAGCGGGCCGGCACTGCTCGTGCTGTTCTTTGGAACGCTCGGCCTCGTCTTCTACATCAGCATGCGCATTAATCGCCTGCAGGTCGGAACGGCGCTGACGCTGTTTCTGGTCTACGCGGCCGTGTTCGGTGTGTTCCTGTCGTCGGTGTTTCTCGTCTACAGCGGCGCCTCGATCGCGCGCGTGTTCTTCATCACCGCGGCGACGTTCGGAGCGATGAGCCTTTGGGGCTACTCCACCTCGCGCGATCTCAGCGCGTGGGGCTCGTTCCTGATCATGGGCCTTATCGGCATCATCATCGCGTCGCTGGTGAACATCTTCCTCGCGTCTTCCGCGCTCCAGTTCGCGATCTCGATCATCGGCGTCTTGGTGTTCACAGGCCTCACTGCCTACGACACGCAGAAGATCAAGGAAATGTATACCGTCAACGATGACGGCACGGTTGCCGGACGCAAGGCGGTCATGGGCGCACTCACGCTCTACCTCGATTTTGTAAACCTCTTCCTGATGCTGCTCCGCCTGTTCGGTTCCAACCGCAACTAGGCTCGCGGCACGCGAAACGAAAAAGGGCGCGGCCTCGGCCGCGCCCTTCTTTTTTAGGCCTCATTATGAACGATGTGATCACGCGGCCGGCGACCACAGCGGATATTCCAGCGATCACGGCGATCTATGCTGAACAGGTCTCCTACGGCACCGCGACGTTCGAAGTCGTTCCGCCCGACGAGGAGGAGATGACCCGCCGAATGGCCGAGCTCGTGGAGGCCGGATATCCCTACGTGGTCGCCGAGCGTGAGTCTCGCGTGCTCGGCTACAGCTATGCCGGCGAGTACCGGACGCGACCGGGATATCGCGACACCGTCGAGGATTCCGTCTATCTCGCCAAGGATGCGCGGGGCCAGGGTATTGGCGGGGCACTCCTGCGGCTCGTGATCGACGAATCGACGGCGCGCGGGTTTCGACAGATGATCGCCATCATCGGTGATAGCGAAAACGTCGCGTCAGTCCGGCTGCACACTGCGGCTGGCTTCACCGTCGCAGGCACGCTGAAGGACGTCGGCTACAAGCATGGCGCTGGCTGGACAGCGTACTGATGCAGCGGGGTCTCGGGTGCGGCGCTCGCAGCAACCCGGAACGCTGATCGCCTCCTAGTCAGCCACCAGTTTCAGCGGCCGGTCGATTACGCGGAGCACGTTCTGCAGGTCGTGCGCCCGCTTCATGATCATCCCCGTAGCGGTGACCACCGAATATGCGCCTTGGCGACGGGCGAGCTTCGGCTGCTTGATAATTCTGTAGAGGGGGACTTCCGAGGTTCGGCGAAAGATCGAGAAGACCGCGCTGTCGCGCAGGTGGTCGATGGCATAGTCGCGCCATTCGCCCTCGGCGACGCGCCGACCGTATACCTCGAGTATTTTAGTGAGTTCCTGCCGGTTGAAGCTGATCGGCCCGATGGCAGGGCCGGGTTGTTGGCGGGCGGCCAGCGCGATGAGATTCGCGCGGCCGCCGGAGGGCTCAGTTTCTCCAGACTCGCTCATGCGGACTCGCTCAATCAATCCTCCGCCGTCATCCGGTGGTCATGATCGACCCGTTCCCGTGTCGTGGCAAGGGCGTCCCGTGCCGGGACAGTGCCGCAGCGCTTCAACGGCTGTGTGATTTCACGATTTCGCCCTTTTTCTGCCCTTGCGAGGACACCATGGACGGCGAATCTCCTCAACGTTGCCTCAAGGTTCGGTTCGATGGAGGCCGCGGTAGTTTCTCAGCCCCCCAGCCCCCCGGGGTTTTTGTCGAACCGAACCGACCGTCCTGCGTAAAGGGCGCAAGCCCTTCGAGGTAACAATTGGCCGGCGCTTGCGCCGGCCAATTTCTTTTGGGGCTCAGGTCGCGGCGGCGAGCGCGCGCTCCAGCATCAGCCGGCACTCGTCGGCCTGCAGCCGTGAGGCTTCCTGCCCCCATGATTCGACGATATCGCGAAGGTCGCGAATGGCTGCATCGACAGCGGTAACGAGGTCTATGTCGGCATCGAGGGCTTCCTCGGCGAGGTCTGCCCGCGAACGAAACTGTACGATATCAGCCATACGCAATCTTGCCCTGCCGGCGAATCAGATGGCCGGTACGTCCATTCCGCCAGCAAAGAGTTAGTGCCCGGTTTACGGCGGGAGTTTGAGGGCGCTTACCAGGCGGCGCGGATCGTAGCGGCACCAAGGATCGGCCCGGGCAGGCCGTCCTTCGTCTCGGTCTGCAGCAGCACAGCGCAGCGGTCGGCCTTGGCGTGTTCCATCTCGCTCTTGGCGAGGTTCACCGACATCGGCGCTCCGGTCCACATTGCGATCGGCCGGAGCTTTCTCACCACATTGCTGTAGGTGATGGTCTTGCCGGTATTCTCGCCGCGTTCGATCGGCACGGTCACCGCGCGGTCGTACATCACCAGCCACAGTGTGGCGTGTGGCATCGCGCCAGTTGCGGCGCCGATGTTGACCGTCACAGCGTCGCCGGCCGGCGTCAGAGTGATCGGCACGGTGAGCGCGCCCTCGTTGCTCTTCAACGCAGCTTCCAGCGCATCGCGCCGACTGCCGGCAATGTGGTTGCGGCCGTCGATCACCGCCTGCGGCGTGTAAACCTCACCGTCGCCGCGGCTCACCGAATAGTCGCGCTGTCGCTGGCTGTTGTCGCGGCTCGCGAGCGTGTCCTTCCAGCCGAGGTAGTCCCAATAGTCGACGTTGAATGACAGCGCGAGGATGTCGTCGCGGTCGGCATATTCGGCGAGCAGCTTGTCTGCTGCGGGACAAGAAGAGCATCCCTGACTTGTGAAAAGCTCAATGACCGCCGTGGCGCCAGCATGTGCAGATATATTGGAACCGCCCGCGACGAGGGCAACTAGAGCGAACGCCGCGGTCATGGGCTTAAGGGTCAATGGCATTGTCCAAACAGCGCGGCTGTGTGGCCGCGGAGCCGATACCTATGACCGGCGCGGCTCAAGATCGAGTCACGTTAGGGTGAAACCGGCGGCACAATACACGTGTCAGGCGACAAGCTGCCTGAGCACGTAGTGGAGAATGCCGCCGTGCCGGAAATATTCAAGTTCGTCCAGCGTGTCGATGCGGCATTTGACCGGCACGGCACGCACCGTGCCGTCGTCGGAAGCGATCAGTGCCTCAAGGATCTGACCGGGCCGAAGGTCTTCGGCGAGGCCCCTGATCGTGACTTTCTCTTTGCCTGTCAGAGCAAGCGATTGCCACGATGTCCCCTCGGCAAAGGTCAAGGGCAGAACGCCCACGCCGACGAGATTGGAGCGATGAATGCGTTCGAAGCTCTCGGCGACGACGGCGCGCACGCCAAGCAGCCGCGTGCCCTTCGCTGCCCAGTCGCGCGAAGAGCCGGTTCCGTATTCCTTGCCGGCGAAGATGACGAGCGGGATATTCTCCGCCTGGTAGCGCATGGCAGCGTCGTAGATCGACATCTGATCGCCCGACGGCCAATGGATCGAAACGCCGCCTTCGACGCCCGGCACCATCTGGTTCTTGATGCGGATGTTGGCGAAGGTGCCGCGCATCATCACTTCATGATTGCCGCGGCGAGAGCCGTACGAATTGAAATCGAGCGGGCGCACCTGATGCTCCATCAGGTACGAGCCGGCGGGGCCGTCGCGCTTGATGGAGCCGGCGGGGGAGATGTGGTCGGTGGTGATCGAGTCGCCGAAGATGCCGAGGATGCGCGAGTCGACGATGTCCTCGATCGCCGCCGGCGTCATCGTCATGCCGACGAAGTAGGGTGGATTCTGTACGTAGGTCGATCCGGAGGACCATCGGTACGTCTGGCCGCCGGTCACCGAGATCGCCTGCCAGCGTGCGTCGCCTTTGAAGACGTCGGCGTAGCGCGTGTTGAACATCTCGACCGTGATCGTCGTGCGGATGAGCTCCGCCACTTCCTTTGACGACGGCCAGATGTCCTTGAGCGTGACCGGGTTGCCTGCCTGATCGGTTCCCAGCGGCTCGGTCGTCAGGTTCTGTCGCATTGTGCCGGTGAGCGCGTAGGCGACCACCAGCGGTGGCGAGGCAAGGTAGTTGGCGCGCGTGTCGGGATTGACTCGGCCTTCGAAGTTGCGGTTTCCCGAAAGTACCGAAGCAACAACGAGATCCTTACGGCTGATCGCGTCGGAAATCTCTTCCGGCAGTGGGCCGGAGTTGCCAATGCAGGTGGTGCAGCCGTAGCCGACGAGGTTGAAGCCGAGCGCGTCGAGATCGTCCTGCAAGCCGGCGCGGTTGAGATAGTCGGTGACCACCTGCGACCCCGGTGCAAGCGACGTCTTGACCCAAGGCTTGGAGGTCAGACCTTTGGCGCGGGCATTTCGCGCCAGCAACCCCGCGGCGATGAGCACGCTCGGGTTGGACGTGTTGGTGCACGACGTGATCGCCGCGATGACGACACTGCCGTCCTCCAGCTTGTAGTCCTTGCCTTCGACGGACGATGTCTTCAGGAGCCGCGGTACCGAGCCGCCGCCTTCCTCGTCCATGTCCGATGCCTTGTCCGCGCCGTTGACGTCACGCATCTTGGCGAGCGCGACGTCGAAGGCGCTATCCGCCACCGAAAGGGCTACCCGATCCTGCGGCCGCTTCGGTCCGGCAAGTGAAGGCACGACTTCGGCGAGATCGAGTTCAAGCGCGTCGGTGAAGAAAGGGTCGAGGGTCTCGTCGGTGCGGAAGAGTCCCTGCGCCTGTGCATACGCTTCGACGAGGGCTATGCGTGCCGGGTCGCGGCCGGTGGCCTTGAGGTATGCGAGCGTGTCCTTGTCGACGGGGAAGAAGCCGCAGGTGGCGCCGTACTCCGGCGCCATGTTGGCGATGGTCGCCTTGTCCTCGAGCGACAGATGCGAGAGGCCGGCGCCATAGAACTCGACGAACTTGTTGACGACGCCTTTCTTGCGCAGCATCTCGGTGACGGTGAGCACGAGATCGGTAGCGGTCACGCCCTCGTGCAGCTTGCCGGTCAGGCGAAAGCCGATGACTTCCGGGATGAGCATCGAGATCGGCTGGCCGAGCATGGCAGCCTCCGCCTCGATCCCGCCGACACCCCAGCCGAGAACGGCGAGGCCGTTGATCATGGTCGTATGGCTATCGGTTCCGACGAGCGTGTCCGGATAGGCGACCGTCCGACGTCCGTCCTTTGCCGTCCACACCGTCTGGGCAAGGTACTCGAGGTTTACTTGGTGGCAGATGCCGGTTCCCGGCGGGACGACACGGAAATTCTCGAAGGCCGACTGGCCCCAGCGCAGGAACTGATAGCGCTCGCCGTTTCGTTGGTACTCCATCTCGACGTTCTTGCCGAAGGCGCCGGCGCCGCCGAAATAGTCGACCATCACGGAGTGATCGATAACCAGATCGACAGGCACCTGCGGATTGATGCGCGCCGGGTCGCCGCCCAGGGCGACCATGGCGTCGCGCATTGCCGCCAGATCGACGACCGCCGGCACCCCTGTGAAATCCTGCATCAACACACGCGCTGGGCGGAAGGCGATCTCGCGGTCGCTCTTTCGCGTCACTAACCAGCTTGCCATGGCGCGGATATCGTCGGCGGTGACCGAGCGGTCGTCCTCGTTACGGAGCAGATTTTCGAGCAGTACCTTCAGCGAGAAAGGCAGGCGGGAGATGCCGGCAAGGCCATTCTTTTCCGCCTCAGCGAGGCTGTAATAGTCGTATTCCGCCCCGCCGACGTGGAGCGTGCGTTTCGATTTGAAGGTGTCCGGCGACGAGGTCACGGCGGGTCAGCTCCTCGGAATGTGGCTAGCGCGGGCGAGGCCCGGAGAGGTCGGCAGGGCGCCGGAGCGTGCAGAGGGCGACGGCGCGGTGTGGCGGCCTTATAGTCCAATTTCGGTACACGAAGCCAGACGATCAAGGGCCTGAACTCCTTCACTATGGCGCCTGAGCCAAACTCGATTGGTTGCAACAGCCACGCCCGGCAACCATGCGCCTGACGGGGAGTGACCTCACCGCTATCCGGGGCGGGCGGACAGTATTTGCCGGTCTCTCTTTCACCCTTGCCGGAGGCAAGGTCCTGGCTGTCACCGGTGCTAACGGCACGGGCAAATCGACGCTGCTTCGCCTCATCGCGGGGCTGCTGCGTCCGGCGTCCGGCTCGGTTGCGCTAGATCCAGTAGGTGAGAGCGGTATTGCGGGTGCATTGCACTACCTCGGCCACCTCGACGGTTTGAAGACGGCGCTCACCGTCCGCCAGAATCTCGACTTCTGGAAGAAGCTCTGGCGCGGCGGTCCGGTCGAAGCGGCGCTGGAGCGCGTCGGCCTCGACGCGTTGGCCGATCTTCCGGTTGGTGTCTTGTCCGCCGGACAGAAGCGGCGCGCAGCGATCGCCCGTTTGCTTTTGGCGGAACGGCCGTTGTGGCTCCTCGACGAGCCGGCGACATCGCTAGATGCGAAGGCCGAGGCCGCGCTCGGCCGTCTCATCGGCGAGCATGTCCACTCCGGCGGAATGGCGATCGTGGCCACCCATCGCGATCTGCCTATCCCGGCGACCGCGACGCTTGCGTTGGGCGCCGCATGATCGCAGCTCTCGCTACCATCGCCGGTCAGACCGCGCGCTTGTCGCTCCGCGGCGGGGGTGCCTTCGTCGGTCTCGTGTTTTTTCTCGCCGTTGTCACCGTCGTCCCGTTCGGTGTCGGCCCGGACCTGAAGCTGCTAGCGCGAATCGGTCCGGCGATACTGTGGATTGGTGCGCTGCTGGCGACGCTCCTCAACCTCGATCGCCTGTTTCGCGACGATCGTGACGACGGCTCGCTCGATCTGCTGCTCCTCGCCGACACGCCGTTGGAACTCACCGTGCTGGCGAAGTGCGCCGGCTCGTGGCTGGCGACCGGTCTGCCGCTGGTCATCATCTCGCCGGTCCTCGGCCTCCTGCTCGGGATCGAGCCGGCGGCGCTCGGGGCCGCTACCTTGACGCTGCTCGTCGGCACCCCGGCACTCACTCTGATCGGTGCGATCGGTGCGGCGCTGATGGCGACGCTTGGGCGTGGCGGCCTCATCGTGGCGATCCTGGTGCTGCCGTTCACGATTCCCGTGCTCATCCTCGGGGTTGGCGCTGCCTCGTCGGTGATCGTCGGGCCAGCGCCGTTCCTGCCCCAGTTCCTGATCCTCGCGGCGCTGACCTTGATTTCGGCGGTCGTTGCGGCGGTCGCGGGCGCCGCTGCGCTGCGGGCCGGATCGGAATGAGGCGATCTTCCGTCACGTTGCCGCGAGACCCCTCGGACCCTACAACCTGATCCATGACCCTCGCCGATCTCGCTAGCCCCACCCGCTTCCTGTCGCTCTCGGCGAAGGTCCTGCCTTGGCTCACCGGTGCGACCGCGATCCTCCTCGTCGCAGGTCTCTATCTCGCGTTCTTCGCCTCGCCTGCGGACTATCAGCAAGGTGAGACAGTGCGCATCATGTACATCCATGTGCCATCGGCGTGGCTCTCTATGTTCGGGTACGGGTTGATGGCGATCGCTTCACTCGGCACGCTCGTCTGGCGCCACCCGCTTGCCGACGTGACCGCCAAGAGCGCGGCGCCGATCGGTGCTGCCTTCACCTTCCTCGCGCTGGTGACCGGCTCGCTGTGGGGCAAGCCGATGTGGGGCACGTGGTGGGTGTGGGACGCGCGGCTGACATCCGAACTCGTCCTCCTCCTCATCTATCTCGGTATCATTGCGCTCTGGCAGGCGGTGGAGGATCCCGGCCGCGCGGCGCGCGCGGTAGCGATCCTTACCCTCGTGGGCACAGTCAATCTCCCGATCATCAAATTCTCCGTCGACTGGTGGAACACGTTGCACCAGGGGGAGAGCATTTTCCGCGGCGGTGGCCCGACTATCGATGGGTCGATGCTGACGGCGCTGTTCGTCATGCTGGGGGCGATGACGCTTCTCTTCGTCGTGCTGCTTCTGATGGCGATGGCGAATGAAATTCTCCGTCGCCGTGTGCGCACGCTCGAGCTGTCTGCCGCCGGAGCAGCGGCGTGAGCGGCCACGCTGGCTTCATCGTCGCGGCCTACCTGACGACGGCAGTCGTGCTTGTGGCGCTTGTCATCTGGATTGTCGCCGACGGCCGCATGCAACGTCGCCGTCTTGCCGATCTCGAGGCGCGCGGCATACGCCGCCGGTCGGCACAATCATGACCACGACCGAACAGAAACCTCCCCGCAAGGGGCCCCGGCTCGTTTACCTGCTGCCGTTCGGTCTCTTTGCAGCACTGGCGCTCATCTTCCTGACGCGTCTTGAATCTGGCGTTGACCCGGAGGCGGTACCCTCGGCGCTCGTCGGCAGGCCCGCGCCGGCGTTCGATCTGGCGCCGCTCGACGGTGCTGATCTCCCCGGCCTCAAGCGCGCCGACCTTGACGGCAAGGTCACCGTCGTCAATATCTTCGCATCGTGGTGTGTTCCCTGCCGGCAGGAGCACCCCATATTGACGGCGCTGGCAAAAGACCCGCGCATCCGCGTCGTCGGTATCAACTACAAGGACCAGCCGGGCAACGCCCGGAGCTTCCTCACCGATCTCGGCAATCCTTATGCGGCAATCGGCGTCGATGAGCGCGGACGGACGGCCATCGATTGGGGCGTCTATGGCGTGCCGGAAACGTTCTTGGTGGGGCCGGATGGCGTGATCCGATACAAATTCATCGGACCGCTGACGGCAGAGACAGTGGAACGCGCGTTGAAGCCTGCAATCAAAAAAGCGCTTACGTCGGCCCCGTAGTGCGGCGCGACAGCACCCCGGCCATGATGAAGCTCGCGAGGGCGGCTGCCATCAGTGCCGGCAGGGTCAGGTGCGCGAGCCGCAGCCCGACGACATCGGCGAAAGCGCCGAGCGCTGCCGGGGCAATCAGCACCGCGAGGCCGAAGGCGAGGGCGAAGCGCGCACTCGCGGCGTCGCTTGCGCCGTTCGCGGCGCCGATGCCGAGCGCCATGGTGAGCGGGTACTGCGGCGCAACGCAAAGGCCCAGCATGAAGATGCCGGTGACTGCCGCCCATGGCTGGCCAACGCCCCAGTAGAGGAGGAATCCCAGCGCTCCGACCGCAAATCCGGAGAAGAGGATCGTGCGCGGCTCGAGCTTCTGGACGAGCACGCGGAGCGCGATGCGGCCGACAAGAACGCCGACGAAAAATCCGGCCGCGGCGGTCGCTGCTGCCGCCGAGGACAGTCCGATCACTCGCTCAAGGAACGCCGGCGCCCAGAGCAGCACCGAAAATTCCAGCGCGCAGGAGAAGGCGAGCAGGCAGAAGTACGCCCAGAACGGCGCGGGCAGACGCCGGGTCGTTGCGGCGGATGCCGGCGGCCGTTCCGGAATAGCGATGTTGCGGAAGAGGAAGATCAGGCTAAAGCCAAGGACGACGCCGATGAGGACAGCTGGGCGCCAGCCGAGGCCCTGCGAGACGAAAAATCCGGTAGAGAGCGGGCCGACGATGGCAAAGGTGTAGGCGAAGATCGCCTGTTCGGCGAAGGCCTTGCCGCGCTGCTCGCCGTGAAGGTCGGCCATCACCGCCGGCACGACGGAAGGGATAAGGCCGCCACCAAGCCCCATGAGGAAACAGCTGGCGATGCTCGCCCACGCGCCGGGAGCGAGACATAGGAGCAGAGCCCCCGTTGCGAGTGCCCCGACGCCCAGCCACAGGGAGACGCGGCGCCCGAGCGGCAGTGAAATGCGGCTGCCGAACAGACCGGTGACGATAAC